>JAYSYG010000295.1:0-15992 GCA_043716685.1 Sphingobacteriaceae bacterium
ACACGCGGCAAGGTGCCAAGAATCATTAGCGGAGCCTTAACGGGAGTCGTTTTTTCAGCTATTCCATAAGACCCTTTAATGCCGGCAATTACCATCGTACGGATAGATCCTACGTACATTGGCATTTTGAAATTAATTGTTTTCTTTTCTCCTTTTGCCAAATGGTAAGGACCGAAAAATCTGACCATTGGCTTAAAACGATTGGCCTTTGAGCCATCCTTGTTTTCTTCGCTTCCGTCGCCACCAATACTTAAGATCCTTTCAAGATCTGCACCGAAAGCGCCTATAACATCGTCGTAAACGTCCCAGGTCTTTACACCGAGGGCTTCCTTCGCATAGAAGGTGGGATACGGATCGGGTGTTTTAAAACGTGTAATATCCAGCAAACCTTCATCTACTACAGCAATGGTAAAAGCCATTTCGCGGTTATTCTCTTCACCAACCACAATGCTTACGTTTTTTTCCGGTTCAATGACAGCAGGCATTTTTATACTTGGTTTTAAATGTGAACCCGGATCATCAATCATAACAGGCAAGACCCCGTACAAACGAATTGGCAGATCGTTGGTGCGTGCGTGCGGTTGCATTAAAGAAACATGCACATAAATATTTGGCGCCATTTGAGGCGTGACTTTAAATTTAAAGGTCGTACTTCCTTTCTCTGTTTCCAGCCAATGCGCTTCCAGCACTTTACTGCCGTTTTCAATCGTTATTAATGCTCTGCCGTTTTTAGGTGAAGGCAGGATCACTTTTACTTCTTCGTTTACTATGTATTTTGTTTTATCGGTGGTAAAGCTTAGCATGTTCGACATGATCTTTGAATCTCCTCCGTCTCCATCTCTTTCCATCCAGTTGGCCCAATCAAAATAGGTAATGGTTGATGCAGCATGTCCCCCATCCAGGTCCGTAATCCTGATAAGATAACGACCCCAACTACGTGCATTTAAATTGATCTTAACACTGGCCTTTCCATTTTTACTCGATAAATTTTCCATTTGAACAGGTTTGTGATACTCATCTGTTGCATAATTCGCAAGATCGCTGTGGTATTGGTCCCACCACCATCTCCATTCGAGCTTATACATTTCAAATTTCAGATTCGGGCGGGATACAGAATTTCCTTTTGCATCTACCGTGGCAATTTCTATAAAATGGTCTTTATCGGTGTAAAGAATTCCGGTGTTCTTTTCACCTTCGGGCAGCTTAAGCCCGGCATAAAAACTGAAAGGAGAATAATCTATGGAATACCTGTCAACGCTAAAAGCACCGCCGGGTTCGAACACCATGGTATTAAAAGATGCCTTAAGAATTCCAGGTGCATTTTTTTCAAGCTCAATGTTTAAAGGAATTGTTGCATTTCCTTCTTCGTCTACATTATCATCAAACACGGTTACATTCCGCGATTCAAAACGTAACGTATTATCATCAAAAATATAATCCTTAAACTTAGGAAACTCCGTTGTTGCAGAAGTAAGTGCTACATTCATTTTAACCGACAGACCTTTGGCAAGCGCTCCGGTAAGCCAGTTGGTGTGTAACTTAACAGTGCTTTTGCCGGCCTGAATCATATTTTCTTTTCCGAAATTGAGATCAATCTTTAAGCGGTTAGGCATAATGGTTTCGATACGGATACTTTTATTGAAACGTATAGATCCAACTTTAACCTCTGCATTCCATAAGCCTGTCGGCGCATTTTTATCTGTAGCCATGGTAAAATTATAAAAGCCATCCACACTTTTATTTGCGAGGAGACGTTTATATAATTGTCCCTGCGGATTATAGATCACAAAAGAAACAGGATGATTTGCAGGAAGCGAACCGAGCTTGTCTTCAAGTATAAAGTTAAGGAAGAGGGAGTCACCCGGGCGCCAGACACCGCGTTCACCATACATAAATCCTTTAATCCCTTTTTTTACTGCGGTTCCGGATACATCGTACATACTCAGGGGAAGTGTAGCCCCATCGTCAATTCTTAAATACGCAAATTGTTTGTCGTTTTTAGCCACAACAAAAGCAGGTACACGATCGGGAGTAATAAATAACTGGCCGTCTGAATTGGTGGATGCTGTTTGTATTAACTGTTTCTGGTAATCGTAAAGTTCTATGCGCACATTGTTTAAAGGTTTTGTAGTAACAAGGTCATTTGCTGCCACGAAAAGACTTCCGTCATTTCCCTTTTTAAAAGTAAGACCCAGATCAGACGCTAAAATATTCATGGAAACGGTTCTTTCTGAACGTGTATAGTAATAAGCTTTGCAGGGATTATCACGATCCTCCCAGTTATAGTCTTCTCCTTCGTCGTAATACTCGTAGTCGTTGTATCGGTATTCATTGTTATAGTTGTTAAAATAAGAGATTTCCTCCTCTTCTTCAGGTTCCCTGATCTCCTCCATTTCGAACTTATCGTTCTGAGAGCTACCAAAACAAGGATAGGTTGAATATGATTTTCTGAACGAAAGACTTACCCTGTAAATGGCCCCCTGTTCTGCTTTAAGCAAGCTGGCCAGATCCAGCGAAAATTTCTTCCAGCTACCAAATTCGGCGGGGTTGGTTATTCCGAGGCTAATCCGTTTCTGAACAACTTTCCTACCTACCTGTGTCAATTGATAAGATCCGTCCATTTTATTGTTTTGTAAAAACTGCAACACATTATTTTCGAAGATCTTAACAATGGTAACATCCACCGCTCTTAAATTCACCGTTTCAAATGGCAGTGAAAGACCGGTGGCTGAAGGAAGGATATTTCCATTATCTGAGAATCTTACCTCAGGATTTACGTCACTGAAAACAATACTGTGTTCGGAAGACACCCCAAGGCTTTTTCCCCGTGAGTCTTTTACACCTGCATTTACCTTTAAAATAAAAGAGCCTGTTTTTGTATTTTGCGGATAAACCAGAACCTGGTTGTGATTAATAATATATTTTACTTCAGATAAACCTGCTATGTATATCAGGCCTTCCAGCGACCTATTCTCATCAATTGGATTGGAGAAATTCAGGAGTACATAAGCATCTCCTTCAGTAATAACTTTTGTATCCAGTAGTACAAAATTTTCTTTTGCAGGCACCAGAAACTGTTGCACAGCGGTGTACTCAAGGCCAAGCCCTTTACCATTACAATTCAACGATAAAGTAGCATTGTTTGCGAATGGCCTTTCTATACTGTCTATCAAATAACGGTGCATGGTTCCACTTTCGTCATGTGTCCATTTTACATTCAGGTATTTACCATCGAGACTCGCAAGCAGTGTTTTTTCAAGAAGAGCTTTATTCGCAAGATCAGCGGTGGCTATATGTCCACTTAAGCTGTAAAAATTAAAATCGTTGGAGTGATAACATTTCAGATCGTTCGTGATCAATTGTAAAGATTGTTGCACCGTCTGAAAATGGAATTCGAATTCTTTAAGCTCCTTTTTTACTTCTACCAATTTATTCAGGTAAAAAGTGGCCTTGTAATTCTGACCTGCCTTTAAAGATTCTTTAGGAATAAACTCCAATGTTTGTGCATCTTTCCAAACTGTTTCGCCTTCAATGGACGGGTCGAACGAAAAATATTTTTCTGGCAAAGGTTTATTTAACTGGGTGGCACCGGAAAATTCTTTACTCAATTTTATTTTTATAGTAGAATTGGAAGAGATGAATCCAGAAGTAAACGAACTGATATAGCTTGCAAATTCAGGATTGATACTATACTCCGAATTTTCACCTCTGTTTTTGATACCGGATTTTCCAGAAGTGCTCACTTGGTAAATAATAAAAGCAAGAACAGCAAGAATAATTGCCGCCACGGCAATGGATTTGGTTTTTGAAAATAACATAAGACCGGGTTTTTTTTTAAAAATAGAACTTTTAAAATTCCGGCGTGGCAAAGTTGCTAACAGGTTATTATCCTGGGCTTAATGAAAAAAAAGAAAGAGGTATTCTCAAAAGTGCAAAATGTATGTTAGTGATTTATATTTTTCTGAACAATTCTATATTTTGTAGCAAGACTCCCTTAAATAAACCTATATCTTTAAGCTATGAACGAGAATTTAGATGCCAACGAAGGAAATTTAAGTCCAACGGATAAGGAAATTGAGCGTGCGCTCAGACCAATTGCCTTTGATGATTTCAGCGGGCAGGAAAGTGTAGTGGATAATTTACGTGTATTTGTTGCTGCTGCGAAACAACGCGGCGAGGCCCTGGATCATGTGTTATTGCATGGCCCTCCCGGACTTGGTAAAACCACACTTGCGCACATTATCACAAACGATCTTGGCGTTAATTTAAAAGTGACCAGCGGTCCGGTGCTGGATAAACCCGGCGACCTTGCAGGATTACTTACCAATTTAGAGCCTTACGATGTTTTGTTTATTGATGAAATTCACCGTTTGAGTCCGATCGTGGAGGAATATTTGTATTCTGCCATGGAGGATTATAAAATTGATATTATGATCGACAGCGGTCCAAACGCACGTAGCGTGCAGATCAAATTAAATCCTTTTACTTTAGTGGGTGCAACAACGCGTAGCGGATTACTAACCTCCCCCCTCCGCGCGCGTTTTGGTATTACAAGCCGCCTGAATTATTACGACAGTAAAGTACTTACAGGGATAGTGCACCGTAGTTCTGATATTTTAAATGTTGAAATAAAAGAAGAGGCTGCTTACGAGATTGCCCGACGAAGCCGTGGCACTCCACGTATTGCAAACGCCCTGTTACGCCGCGTAAGAGATTTTGCACAAATAAAAGGCAATGGTTCCATAGATATTGAGATGGCCACATACTCTTTAAAAGCCCTGAATGTTGATAAAAATGGCCTGGATGAAATGGATTTACGCATCCTAGCCTGTATCATCGATAAATTTAAAGGTGGCCCGGTGGGTATTAGTACTATTAGCTCTGCTGTTGGCGAAGAAGCCGGCACCATTGAAGAAGTTTATGAACCCTTCTTAGTGCAGGAAGGTTATTTGATGCGGACACCCCGTGGACGTGAAGCGACTGAATTAGCCTACAAACATTTGGGGAAAAGCATGTGGAAAAAGCCAGGGGGATTGTTTGATGAATAGGGTTTTTTCTTAGCGTAGCATTGCCATTGGCGCTTCGACAACCCGATATCTATCGGGTAAGCCACTTATTGCCTGGTCTTTCTGTCTATACAAGGATAAATTTTCTAAAAAACAGTTAGATCAAAAAAAATTACAGCAGGTATTAAGTGTATCAACTTCCCTTCTATTTTAAGTGTATCTGTTTGCTTTTTGGTAACGATATAGCCTTCTTTTAATTTAAAAAAATCCATTGCTTCCTGTAAACCTGCAAGCTCTCTGTCCTTGTTGTCACTGTGTATTTCTTCACAAACCTGCATTGCCAGTTTGCATTTATCTTTATCAAAAACCACAAAATCGCATTCTTTATTTTCGCGGTAATAATATAATTTGTAAGGCAGTTGACGTAAAAACAAATACACGGCATTCTCTAATAAGCGGCCCTTGTTTTTGCTAAAGCTTAAGGTGTTGGCATTTACCAGGCCATTATCAACTGCATATACTTTGCGGGCATTTACAGCTATATTTTTTGCCTTGTAACTGAATCTTGGTAAAAAATAAAGCAGGTATGAATCTTCCAACCATGTTAAATAATCTGATACCGAATTTGTAGATCCGATCTCAAATGTTTTTCTTAAACTGTTGTAGGTGCATTCTGTACCTATATTAGATAGCAAGTACAATGTTAGATCCATTAACACTTTAGTGTTTTTAATACTATAACGTATGGCGATGTCCCTTAAAACGATATCTTTTAAAAGCATTTGTAATACTTCTATATTCAAATCCCGTAAATACTCAGGAAATCCTCCATGCTCCATATAATTTTCAAAAGCTGAAACAGTATTCTTTATTTTTTTATATGCTAAAAATTCAGAATACGAAAAGGGAAATAACTCGTGCCTTAAATGTCTGCCGGTTAATCGGGTACCCAGCTCTTTACTCAGCAGGGAGGCATTGGAGCCGGTTATAAATATTTTCGCTCCTCTGTCGTGTAATTGCCTTACAAATATTTCCCAGGCTTTTACATTTTGTATTTCATCGAAAAAATAAGCAACTCTATTATTTCCCATGATCTCGTCTAACTTATCAAAGTCAGATAAATCAAAATCATACACACGAGGGTCTTCAAAATTAAAATAAGCGATGTTTTTTTTATAGGTAGTCATAACCTGACGCAATAAGGTACTTTTACCACAACGACGGATACCCGATACCACTTCGATGTGCTTGGCTTTTGGCTGTATTTTTAACTGGTATTGCCTTGCTATAAATTTTGTTTTTTGCAATAACACCTGCTGTTGTTTATTGAAGGCCGCCTCTATTTCAGATTTTAAAACCATAGAATTTTGTTTTACATTGCAAATATACAAAATTTATCGTTTACAAAGTACAAAAGTATATATTTATAAAATACAAAAGTATATACTGTAAAAATATACTAACTTAATTTTAAGTTATTTTTTCGGCTTACATTTGAGCGAAATGTGAGTTAATATTTTTAATAGTGCATCCCATTAAAGATTAAATTTAAAGGGGTTGAATATCTTCCAAATTAATCTCTACATTTATTTTTTAATTTTAATACCACAGCATACAAATATTTTTCATAACCATCAATACCCCAACTGGTCGAACTATACAGACGATGTGCAAATAGACCCTGTTAAATACGCTCTGAATTATAAAAGCCAATTACATCGCCAGTACTGGCAAAACGAACATAACAGTTGACTTTACGGTTCTTTATGGTGTGGCATCATTGCTTTTGTGTTGGCTATGCCGCTTTTTAAGGAATTGTTTGCAAGACAGCTCGCGCTTCCAAAAAAGACTTAATATCCGGAAAAATCCTAATTTTGTGATCTAATTTTAATTCGCGTGTTTCATTTCCTTCTCAAAACAATACCCCGTCCCATCTTAATCTGGTTTAGCCTGGGTTTTAGTAAAATTGCACCCGTTCTCTATTATGGCAACAGTTATGAAGATCCCATTACCGGCAAAACCTATCGTAAGTTTTTACCCTACGGTTATAGCGGAAGAGCCAAACGCAAAAATGTTTTATGTCCCGGAAGCTTATCCTTGGAAAGACATCGCCTGTTGTGGCTCTATCTGAAAGAAAAAACAGACTTCTTTACTAAGCCGCATAAAATGCTGCACATAGCGCCTGAGCAATGCTTCTATAAATTATTCAAGGCGCAAAAAAATTTAACCTACACAACGGGAGATTACAACAGTCCTATTGCCGACATTCATTTTGATCTTCACAAAGTGCCGTTTGAGGACAATAGTTTTGATGTTATTTTCTGCAACCATGTTTTAGAACATGTGGAAGATGCGGACCAATGTATGCGTGAGCTTTACCGCATTATGAAGCCGGGTGGCTGGGGGATTTTCCAGGTGCCTTTAGATACTACACGTGCTACTACTTACGAAGATAAGAGCATTACCAGTCCCGAACAACGGGAAATTCATTTCTGGCAAAAAGACCATGTACGTTTATTCGGCCTTGACTATAAAGACAAACTAGCAGCCGCAGGGTTTAGAGTTACCGTTGATGATTTTATAAATACGCTCAGTCCTGAACTTGTTGACAGGTACAGGCTTCCTGCAGGAGAGATGATTTATTTGTGCAGGAAATAATTCCCGCGCGCTATTCTGAGCGCTAGCGAAGAATCTGCAAGTGCAGTAGCAAGCGGTAGCGAAGCCAGTCCGAATGGCATTCAATCGGGCGGAAATCTGCAGGTACGCTGGCGATATGTTCTTATTCTCCTCGTGGCCTCTCTCCCAGGTGAGTAAGACGGGGTACTTAATACCCTCCCTTTACATACTCTTCAAACGTAACACCCTTCATAAACTCCTTGGAGTAAATAAATTTGTACATATAGTCCGCCCAGGCTTTGTGGCTGCGGGTTGAATCAAAAAGCTCGTAACTGAATGGTTTGCTGAAATGGATACGGATGGTTTTTTTATTTGCGCGGAACATTTCATCCGGTAAAAAGATCATTTCGATATTGGCTCTAATTCCAAGGCGTTTACGCCATTGCGCGAAGTTGTAAAAAAACTTTGAGTTCACTCCTTCAATGTAAGTAGGAACCACCATGCGCTTATGGTCCACGGCCTGCGTGACAAAACTTTTTTTCCAGCTCAGGTCACGTACAATCCCTTGTTGTTTTCGTGATACAAGTCCGGCCGGGAAAATAAGCACCGCTCCACCCTGGCGGAAAATTTCCTCCATAGTACGTAAAGAACCCGCTGAAGCAGCTCCCAATTTATTTACGGCAACAAATACATCGCCGTAGTTGGTAATGTTCTTTAAAATATCGTTTACAAAAAAATGAACATCGGGACGTAATTCGCCAACCGCTTTAATTAATGCCATGCCATCTAAACCTCCCAAAGGATGATTCGCTGCAATAGTAACATTTCCTCTCAGTGGAATATGTTCCGGATGAACGGATTCTACTTTCGCACCAAGAATATCAAGAGCTTTCTTATTAAAAAGAAGTCCCCTATCGTTTTTAAGTTTTACCATGGCGGCGTTTATTTCCGCTTCATGCAACTTTCTTTTTAACCAGTTAATAGCAAAACCAGGAAGCCATCTGTAAAGTTTATAAGCCTTTTCCTTAAGGATCTTCTCAATGTCAATAAACTTCTTATTCTCCATAGTTAGGAGGTCAAAGATAAAAGAATTGCGAACATATTTAAACAGTCAGGTTCTACAAGATGACATTTCTTACATCTAATTTTACATTTTCTCTAAATAGGGTCTGCTGAAAAGCACTCAACATATTAGTTTCGAGTGTGTTATTATAAAGTATTGTAATTGAAGTGCAAACTTTTGAACACAATGATTAAAAATCCCTGCCTTACTGCTGGTCCAATTTTAATTTCAATTCGTTAGCCCATAGCGCATCAGCTGCTTCGTTGGCTGCGGCTCGCAGTATTAAATATACAGCTTCACCTCGCCGCCTCACATCTGATGCGCTCTGGACTTTTTCAGCAGACCCTAAACACAAAATAAGTAACTGATAATCAATAGTCTATTTTGATGCCCCTGCCGTGCTGGTATTAAGTTTGCACGTAATTATAAACATCAATACGCGCATTCATGAAAAAAATAGTAATTCCATACAATTTCTCAGAGAATTCTGAAAACCATTTAAATTACGGTACTAGCCTGGCAAAGGAGCTTTCTACAGGCATTGTATTATTGAATGTCATCCCCTACCCCGTTGTGACCCCGGAAATTGGCTTGCCCGCTTTTTCTTACCAGGACTTAAAAGAAGATAACTTAAAAGAACTGCAAACTATTGCCGGCAGGATAAAAAAAGATAATTCCTCCATTCAGCATGTAGAATGCGTTACCGATATGGGAGATATCAGCGAATCGATTGTTGAATACTGTAACAATAATGCTGTTGAATTTGTGGTGATGGGTATTTCTCAACACGATAATAAAGTGATGAAAACTTTGATGGGAAGCAATGCTGTTGAAACCTCGCATAAAACAAAGTGTACAGTAATTGTCGTTCCCCCGAACACACCTTATAAAACTCCACGCGTTCTTGCATTTGCAAGCGAGAATAATTCAGATGCCGTCAATCCCTCCTTCGAAAAAGCAAAAAGCTTCAGCACCTTGTTTGGTGCAGAACTCCAGGTCTTACACGTGGTTAATAAAGAACATCATTTTGGCCCGGGAGAAGTTATTGCAGATAATCATTTTGAACAAACATCCGGACATGCTCCGCATAAGCTTGTGATCATCTCTGAAAAGAAAGTGAGCGAAAGCCTGCTTGGCATGTTGGACAATAAGCTCATTGATATGATCCTGGTAGAACCAAAAGAACACACTCTTTTTTATAAATTATTTCATGAAAGTGTAAGCACGGAAATTGCTTTTGCCAGTCCGGTACCTGTTGTGTTCATACATGGTGGCTAGTTGACAATCCACGATAATTCAAAAAACTGTTATCTTTAATCCTATCTGGAGCATCAATGAAAAAAGGCAATGAAAACTATGTCCAAAGCAGCTAAGAAAAATCCGTCACTCGAAGCCTATTCAATTCTAATAGGCAAATGGAAAACCAGAGGCAGCCATCCACTCCTTCCAAATATTATTTTAAAAGGACAAACCACATTTGAATGGCTGGAAAAAGGCGCCTTCCTGGTAATGCGTAATCATATAGACCACAAAGACTTTCCTGATGGAATTGCGATTATTGGCAGCGATGATTCCGATAAGGAACATTCAATGATTTATTTTGATGAACGAAAAGTTTCAAGGAAATTTACGTCGACCATTAAACGAAAAGTCTGGAAATACTGGCGCAAAGACAAAAAGTTTTCACAACGATTTACGTGTGAGATCAAAGACGGTGGGAAAACAATTATTTCAAAAGGTAAGATGTCTCAAAACGGAATGGCATGGGAGAAAGACCTTCAACTCGTTTATACTAAAATCTGAAGACAAAACAACATGTTGTATAGCATTGCGAACACTAAATTGTCATTCCGGGTAATCGCGAAACAATCTCTTACTGTCAGTGATTACTTGCAACAACATATAAAAAACAAAACCCGGTCTGAGAATCTCATACCAGGTTTGTTTATAAAGTATAATTCAATTATTTACTTACAGCTTCGTCAATCTTAAGATCAAGAAGCACCGGCTTTAACTTAACCATCTCCGATTCAACAAATGTATTTCTCCAAATGACCATCAACTTGATCTTTTGCATATCGGTTGCCCTGCCACCTTGCATACGATTCCAGTAAAGCGTAAATTTTTTACTTTCTCCTTTTTCAAGTAGAATAGGATTCCCGTTAGATTTTGCGTTGGCTATTTCTGTACCATCCGGCAATTTCACAGCAGCGCGACCCGGGTGAATAACGCCCACTTTGTCTCCTGTATAACGGCATTCAAATTTTACCGCTGTCTTGTCTGTTTCCTTGCTCAGGTCAACCATGGTGCAAGTAAAATTTCCTGTTTTGAATTCATTTTGTGATGGTGGAAGCTGAAAATCTGCCGTTTGAACAGCATTAGTTGTTGTAGATACTTTATAAATGCCACTCATTTCATAAGCGTAAGAATTCACAAGAAAATCTGTTCCGGTAAAATTTATAACCTTACCGTCTGTTTCAGTAGGCGCAACTTCCATGTTTTTTTCCTTTGGGGTAAATTCTTTGGCATTCGCTTTTAACTTACTTTCTTCAGGCTTAAATATGATAATATCGTCACTCTTATTCGCGATCTTTAATTTAAACTTCGTCATTTCCTTATTAGCAACAGCATCTTTTGCAGTTACCGTTATTCCTTCGCCATCTTTTGAAACATCCTGGTAAACAATTTTTTCATATTTTTTTTGTGCCTGGCTGGAACCGCAAGCAAGGCAAACAGAAGTAAGAACGATTAATGCTTTTGTAATCATAATTTTCATTTTTAAGGTTTAATGTAACAAATGTAGTAAAATACTGAAACTATACACTTAGGACATTTAAAAGTGTAACATACCCTATACTATACCGATTAAAAAAATAAGTTTAAAAAAAGGTTAGGTAACCAAAAAGTTACTTATATTTGTGTAACAAAAAAGTTACATATTTATATTCATGATAAAACAGGCTTATTCAGATCCATTCCAGGCAATTGCCGATCATAACCGGAGAGAGATCCTTCACCTTCTTTCAAAAGATGGTCTTTCTATTAATTCACTGGCCGAAAACTTTGATATGAGCAGGCCCGCTGTTTCCAAACATATTAAAATTCTTTATACAGCCGGCTTTATCGCTATTGAAGATAAAGGCCGCGAAAGAGTTTGTACCCTCAGGAAAGAAGGATTTAAGGAGTTACAAAGCTGGCTGGACTTCTTTGACAAATTCTGGAACTCGAAATTAGATGCCCTTGAACTCTTTCTCAATAAAACGCATCCTAAAACAACTAAAAACAAATCTTCAAAAAAATAAATCATGGCAACAGAACAACCTTACACCATCGAAAGGACCTACAATGCTCCAGTATCAAAAGTATGGAAAGCTATTACGGACAAAAACGATATGAAACAATGGTACTTTGACCTTGCAGAATTTAAAGCCGAGCCTGGTTTTCAATTTTCATTCAGCGGCAAGGGTCGTAAAGGAGAAGAGTACCTGCATCTCTGCGAAATAAAAGAAGTGATCACGGAAAAAAAGCTAAGCTACAGCTGGAGTTATAAAGGCTACCCGGGGTATTCAGTCGTTACTTTTGAACTCTTTGCTGAGGGAGACAAAACCCGCGTAAAACTAATACACGAAGGCATTGAGAGCTTCGCAGCAAATAACTCAGACTTCGCAAAAGAAAGCTTTAACGAAGGTTGGACACAACTGGTTGGTACTTTATTAAAGGATTTTGTGGAGAGGCATTAAATTGTCCGTTTTTAATTAAATGCGAACAGCAGCCAAGTCAGTGGTCTCCGTTCATCTTTGATTCTAGAATTGTCAATTAAGCTTAATAAGCTTTTGTATATACTTTTCCCCTGCTCGAATTAAGGTGATAACATAAATTCCGTCCATGAAATCTTTAAGTGATATTTTCGTTTGAAATCCTTCTACTCTGGCTGAAGAAATATTTTCTCCTAGTAAATTTGCTATGCGTATTTCTCCAGTTAAATTGGTCTCAAGAGTAAAATCTCCTACACTAGGGTTGGGATAAGCTGTAAAAATCTGAGCTGCGCGTTTAAATTCTTCTATAACTGTACACGCCTCAACAACCTGAAACAACGTAGATATATTTTCACAACCATTAATGTCCGTTCCTACAACAGTATAGTTGCCACTTGTTAGAGGTGTAGCAATGATATTCGCACCAAATTGTGAAGTATTCCAGGTATACGAATTAGCAGTGCCATTAGCACTCAGTGAAACAGATTGTCCTGCACAAATTGTCGGCGATGATGATACAATATTTATTAAAGGTAATGGACGAACGCTAACACTAACGCTCCCCGACACAGAGGTGCATCCGAGAGAACTAGTTACGCTCACAAAATAATTACCACTGGAATCAATTGCGACCATTTGTGAAGTAGCACCAGTATTCCAGTAGTATTGGTAAGAGGCTGTTGAAGTCAGATTAACGCTCCCTCCCGAACAAAATGTAGTCGACCCATTAGTCAAAATACTTGGTTCAATCATTTGACAAAGTTTTTCTATGAAGATATCGTCCCCTCCTTGTCCACCAATTGTAAAGCTACTTGCTGCCGGATCAAAATCTATGTTTCCGTTGTAATAACCTGTTATATAAATATTATTTTGTGCATTTACAACAATTCCCTCACCCGAGCCGCTTGAACTAGAAGATAAAGACCTTGCAGATAAAAAGATACCAAAAGAATTTAGTTTTAAAATATATATGTCTCCAGAACCAAAGCCTGCTCCAGCGTTCCAGTTTGTGGAAAGGGTATAATTTGCAGGACCGGGATCAAAGTCCACTGTACCGTTGAAAAAACCCGTAACGTATATGTTTCCCGCTCCGTCAAGTTCAAGATCAAAACCTCTGTCATCAGAAGCACCACCAATATTTTTTGCCCAAACAAAATTCCCCAGGGGATCAAGTTTAGAAAAGAAAATATCTATTGGCATAATCTGGTTGCCAGGTGGATTAGAAAGGATATAAACATTGCTGCCAGGATCAAAATCCCCCGTAATGCGGAACCACCCGGTGGTATATATATTTCCAGCCCCATCTAACTTAATTGACTGTCCTGCACCCTCTAAAGATGAACCAAAGCTTTTAACCCAGACAAAATTTCCCGCTGCATCCAGCTTACTGACAAATATTTTTCCGTTAGATGTTGACAATGTATGGGTTGTTATACCAGGGTCAAAATCAGTGGTATCACCAAAAGTACCTGTGGTAAAAACGTCTCCCAGACTATTCGTCACAACGCTCATACCAATGTCATTTCCATGTCCGCCCATTTGCCTCGCCCAAATCAAATTGCCCCAACTGTCCAGCTTGGTAACGAAAATATCATCAATCCCATTTGAAGTAAGAATAGTTGCAGATGGCCCCGGATCAAAATCAGCAGTGCCAGAAAATGCCCCGGTAACATAAATGTCTCCGGTCCCATCGCTAGAAATTGCCTTCCCCACTGAACCACCTAAGTTCTTCGCCCAGATAAAAGCTCCTGAATTGTCCAGCTTTAATGCAAATGCTCCGGATTGAGCCAGGTTAAAAACTCCCGGGCCCGGGTCAAAGTCTACCGGTCCATGAAAAACTCCTGTTACCAGCAAATCTCCAACTATCTCAATTGCAATTGAAAAGGCTTCGTTTGTAGCAATTCCCCCTATTCTTTTTACCCATTGAAAGGTTCCCAACGCATTATGTTTTGTAATAAAAAGATCCCGACCTCCAACACTATTAGTGGTAAGCGTGTAAACACCCGGCCCTGAATCGAAATCGACTCCATAGCTTCCATAAGTGCTAAAAGATCCAACAGTATATACGTTACCGCTATTATCAACACCCACTGAATAACCACGTTCCTGACTAAATGAGCCAATGGGATTGACCCATTGAAGAAAAGCATTTTGACCATTACTATTCGATAACAACAAACTTGCGATTAAACAAAAAAGTGCTTTTATTTTGAGGGAAGAGTATCTCATGTGATAATTTAAAGTAAGTAGAACCTTTTATAAAATTAACTTTAATTTAGTAGCTAGTGCGATTTAAATCAACTTAATTATTTAACGCTTAGAAATCTCACGCGAAGTTATGGTTTGAGTTAGTAAGCATGCTGGAAAATAAAAATATGGTTAATAAAAATCATTCCTCATTTTTCTTTACTTATTACAAAATATTCTTTATGTTTGGTTCAAGAATTATTTTTTATGCCAATCAATTTACAAAAAGGCCAGAAAATAGACATTGGCCTTACGCACCTAAAAGTAGGTTTAGGATGGGATCCGAATGAAGGAACGGGTTTTGATTTTGATCTGGATGCTTCGGCATTTATGATCGACGCCAACAGGAACTTACCTTCCGACCAGTTTTTTATTTTCTTTAATAATCTAAAGTCACCAGATGGCGCACTGGAACATACGGGTGACGATCCTAACGGGAAATACAGCGACGGAGAAGATGATGAATCCATTATTGTTGATCTTTCGAAAATCGATAACCGTATTGAGGAAATACTTTTTGTAGTTACCATTCATGACTTTGAAAAACGAAAACAAAATTTCGGACAGGTAAGAAATTCTTACATCCGGATCGTTGACAATAACGGTCAGGAAATAGCAAAGTATGAACTCGGAGAAGATTTTTCCATCGAAACGGGTATTGAGTTCGGAAGATTGTATAAACGCGCTGACCATTGGAAGTTTGAAGCTACGGGAATTGGTTACAAGGAAGACCTTTCTTTCTTTTTGAGCAAATATTACAAAGGAGAAATCATAAAGTAGACAGTTGGCAGTACATTAAACATTTCATAAAACCTAAAAAAACAAATATGGCAATTAACTTACAAAAAGGTCAGCGCATCGATTTAAGAAAATCCGGCGGATCAACTTTAACTGAATTCTGCGTGGGTGTAAACTGGGGCGCAATTGAAAAGAAAGCTTTCTTCGGCTTGTCAAAATCAGCAACTCAGGTCGACCTGGATCTTAGCTGTGTAATGATCGATACCGGCAATAATGTTGCGGATCATTTGTATTCACCACAATACAGGCCCGAAGTACTCGCGCAATTTGGTTTGCCTCCGGGAAAACTTTTAACAAAAGGAAATGCATTACGACACTCCGGCGATGACCGTGCAGGTGATTCTGGCGGAGATGATGGATTGGATAATGAAGTCATTACAGTGAATCTTAACGCTGTTGAACCTAACATTACACAGATCTTCTTTTTCCTGAACAACGCCGGTGCTGAAGATTTCGCGCAAATTCCTTATGCTAAAATTCGCATGTACGAAGGCACGCCGACTTCGG
>JAYSYG010000296.1:0-1661 GCA_043716685.1 Sphingobacteriaceae bacterium
GCACGCTCCCTGAACCGTTCCAAAGAAATCGGCTTACGAAAAGTTATTGGTGCCGGAAGGTTTCAACTGGTGAGTCAATTTTTAGGCGAATCGTTGGTCTTCACAGTACTTGCCAGTGGTATCGCATTTAGCATTGTTTTAATTTCTCTCCCTTTTTTTAATTCATTTCTAGGAATCCCTCTTTCGCTTACAAGTGATTTGCTATGGCTTTACGTGTTGATTATATTGGGTGTTGGTCTTCTTGCGGGACTTTATCCTGCTTTGCTGATGTCGTCTTTTGCGCCTGTGCAATCTCTTAAAGGAAAAATCAGTCATAGTATTAGTGATATTATTTTAAGAAAAGGCTTGGTTGTTTTTCAATTTACCATTGCCATTATTCTTATCATAAGTACTACATTAATTCTTAAACAACTTAATTTTATTCAGAACCGCAACATCGGGATGAATAAAGACCAGATTCTTAATCTCAAGCTAAAGCCACAGGATTTTCAAAAGGCCAATGTAATTTTAAAAGAGCTTATGCGGAATTCAAAAATAATTCAGGGGACACTCACTGATTTTTCATTTAAAGGAATTGGAAACACTCTCATGCGTCCCGAGGGAATGGCGGACAACGAAACAACCTCTGCTTTTGTTTTCGAGTCGGATGAAAATTTTTTAGATACTTACCAGATAAAATTAATTGCAGGCCGTAATTTCTCAAGAGATCTCGCACACGACACCATCCAGTCCTTTCTTATAAACGAATCGGCTGTAAAAGATTTTGGTTGGAAAACCCCTGAAGACGCTATTGGAAAAAGGCTAAACGACTGTAAAGTAATTGGTGTAGTAAAAAATTTTAATTTTGCCTCGCTTCGCGAGAAAGTAAACGCGCTCGCAATAGGTTACTCCCATGAGCGAAATCGAATCATGAGTCTTCGTTTAAAAACAGAAAACCTCGGCACCACTATGGAAGAAATCGAAAGCGCCTGGAAGAAGGTCGCTACACAAAGTCCTTTTACCTTTAGTTTTGTAGAAGAAGAGTTTAATAGTTTATACCGTACAGAAAAAAATATCCGCAACGTTTTAAGTGCTTTTACTTTCCTTTCTATTTTTGTGGCTTGTCTTGGATTGTTCGGACTCGCGTCTTTTACGATTAAAAAAAGAGTTAAAGAAATCGGGATTCGCAAAGTCTTGGGTTCAAGTATAAGAGACATCGTGCAATTATTATCCAAAGATTTTTTAAAGTTAGTTATTATCTCTTTTGTGATTGCTTCTCCCCTTGCCTGGTATGGCATGAATAAATGGTTGCAGGATTATGCTTACAGAATTGACATTGGTTTTTGGGTATTTGTAATCGCAGGGTCAGCAGCTTTTATAATTGCATTTTTAACGGTGAGTTTACAAGCGGTGAAAGCAGCGAGGGCTAATCCCGTAAAAAGTTTAAGAACTGAATGATTTTATTTAACAGTTTTAATATTTCATTTATGAAAAATATTTTATTAGTCTTATTCTTTATTAGTTCCGTCTCAGGCCAATCGCATAATTATATATTTTTCCTTCATAATAAATTTCTTGAAGAGTATTCCCTTGAAGACTCACATCCTGAATATGGAAAATGTGAATACAACCAGATTCTGACAAGTTTTAAAAAAGAAGGTTTTCAGGTAATAAGCGAAATA
>JAYSYG010000297.1:0-1660 GCA_043716685.1 Sphingobacteriaceae bacterium
CGATCTCAAAGTTTTAGGAAGCAACAACGTGATCGAGCTTTGGGATAAAAAATTATATGAAGATTTTCTTAATCAGGATATCAACATTGAAAAATTAGCAGAAGATGTTTTGGGTGGGGTAAACTTTAATGATGGAGGAGATGAATAATCCTTCGTATCACACGTCCGTTCTTTTACAAGCTTGTATTGATCATCTTAACATTCAACCGAACGGTGTGTATGTGGATCTGACCTTTGGCGGGGGGGGACATTCTGCTTTGATCTTAAAAAATTTAGGAGAAAAAGGAAAACTGTTTGCATTTGACCAGGATGAAGATGCCCAGAAGAATGTACTGAAGGATTCCCGCTTTACTTTGATCCCACAAAATTTCCGGTACCTGAAAAGTTACCTGCGTTTAAACGGAATCACAAAAGTCGATGGTATCCTTGGCGACTTCGGAGTTTCCTCGCACCAGTTTGATGAGGCGTCACGTGGCTTCTCCATACGTTTTGATGCGGAGCTGGACATGCGGATGAACCAGCAGAATTTACTGACCGCAAAAAAAATTGTGAATGAGTATGATTCAAAACATCTCATTAAAATTTTTAAAGAGTATGCCGAAATTCATAATGCAGCAAAACTGGTGGGTGAAATTTTAGTGGCGAGAAGTGAAAAAGAAATTTCAACTACGAACGATCTGAAGGAAACTATAAAATCCTGCACGCCGAAATTTGAAGAGCATAAATATCTGGCAAAGGTCTTCCAGGCGCTTAGAATAGAGGTCAACCAGGAGATGGAAGCGCTGAAAGAATGTTTGGCACAATGTGTTGAGATCTTAGAAAGTGGCGGAAGACTGGTGATGCTTTCCTATCAAAGTCTTGAGGACAGAATGGTAAAGAATATTATTAAAGCAGGAAATGTTGAAGGCATAGAAGAAAAGGATATTATTTACGGAACGGGTAAAAAGATCTTTAAGAATTTAACCTCTAAACCGATTTTGCCAGGGGAAGAAGAAATAAAGAGCAATACAAGAGCGAGAAGTGCGAAGCTGAGAGTAGCGGAGAAACTTTAGGTGGTATTAAACAGGATTCAAGAAGCAAGATTAAAGAAAGAAGATTCAAGAGACAAGATTCAAGGAAGGGAACCAGGAAAAAAACACTAAGACGAAATAATAATAAACAACACGAAATAAAAAAATTGGCAAATAAATTCAGAGACATACCGGTTAAACCTGAACC
This sequence comes from Sphingobacteriaceae bacterium, assembly GCA_043716685.1. GTDB lineage: Bacteria > Bacteroidota > Bacteroidia > B-17B0 > Aurantibacillaceae > Aurantibacillus. The sequence goes on from JAYSYG010000297.1 coordinate 1,219, forward strand.
ATTAGAAGAACGACTGACGGCTGAAGAAATTGAGTCTAAGGTTAAAAAGCCCCAAAAACTCCGTAAAAAGGGTGTGTTGGCTAAGGGATTGTCTTCGATATTCAGCGGAACTTTTCTCACAAATGAATCTACCTTAAAACATCTTCCTTTTATTTTATTCCTGGCGCTGATTGCTATTTTTTACATCGCGAACGGGTATTATGCAGATGACAAAATTCGCGAGGTGAATAAAGTTTCAAACCAATTGAAGGAATTACGTTCAGAATATATCTCTACCAAAAGCGAATTAATGTTTGCGAGTAAACAAAGTGAAGTGGCAAAATCGGCTGAGGAATTAGGATTAAAAGAGCCACTTGTGCCGCCAATTAAAATAGAGGTAGACAGCATAGAATTATATAAAGGAAGTAATTAATTTTTTGGACAATAAAAAGAACATACTTAC
>JAYSYG010000298.1:0-5300 GCA_043716685.1 Sphingobacteriaceae bacterium
ACAGAATTTCATTTTGCACTGCCTTTTCATTTTCAGAAAACCGAGTTTTCTTACAGAGATAAAGACAAGATTACTCCTGAATATATTGGCAACCGGAAAATTCATATCCCACTTGAAATGGCGAAGGAAATACGGCTTGCGGATATTATCGCAGCGTCTTCCTGTGTTCCATTTGGCTTTGAACCCATCAATTTCCCCGATGATTTTACCTATCCCGAATCTGTTAAATTAAAAGACCGCAGCCTGTTGCCGCGCACAGGTGTTGATGGAGAAAATATTACCTACCCTATAGGCCTTATGGATGGCGGCGTAGACGATAACCAGGGCGTGGATGCCGTGATCACTTCCGAAGAACGTATGAAAACGTATCCGGAATACCTTCACGAATTTCGCTCAAAGGATAAAAAATCAGTCGACTTGTATATTATTTCCGATGGCACAAACCCAAGCATGGAAAGTTATGTAAGGAGCAGCAGGGATAAAATCCCATACATAGGCACCTGGAGTTTTGAATTTATGAAGTACCTTGGTGTTACGAGTTTTCTTGCAGGCTGCGTACTTCTTACCTCTGCATTCTATGCCAGCTATAGGCTCTCCATCGTGGCGTTTTCAGCAACCGGCACACTGGGTATTTTAATTGCACTTGTCTTCCTGATCTTCTCAAGAGGTTTTGTAGGACTGGCAAAACGCTTCGGTATTCCTTCCTTTTTTATACAGCGCATGCGTCACGTGGATAAATTAAAATTTGCGACGCTCAACAACCTGCTTGTGAACCGGCGTAACTCGGTGGTGAAAATGATCACCAAAGTATTTATCAAACAAATGCGTTGGTTCGGGTTTGAACGTGTTTATAGTGATACCGGCTGGAAGCCACGTCTCATAATGAACGCCGTATTTGAGCTCACGAAAGAAGAAGTAGAAAAACGCAAAAAAAAATATCCTTACTTCAGCGAAGAGATCGCCGAACCGGGAGAAAAAATAATGGCCGTGTCAGCCAGGGCGCTTACAAAAGGCACCACACTTTGGTTTACCGCAGAGGAATTAAGAGGAACTCACAACATGGCAGATTCCATTATTGCCTGTGGACAATTTACAATCTGTTTTAACCTTCTTGAGTATTTCGAAAAGTTTTTAAAAAATCCTAAATACCATAAGGATTATGAAAAATACAGCCCTGAAACCATACAGGCCCTTGATGATCTCCAAAACAAATTGTTTACGGATTGGAAAAGATTTAAAGAAGATCCTTACTGGATGGTAAAAGAAATGAAGAGTCAGTTGTGGAAAGAAGGCTGAGCGTGAAACTTAAGACCAAAGGAATTCCGCAGAACGTTATGGATTTGACCTGACTCAATGTGACATGTTCATTGGGCGCTTCGATAGGCTCAGCGACCAATTTCGACAACCCGATAGATTTCGGCGTAAGCGTTCGACTGAGACTTCGCCGTCAAAAGAGACAGAATTTTCTAGTATCATTCACGTTTTGTTTTAATGTATTGATTTAAGGCATTTGTCACTTCGAGTAGATTTTTTCTGCCTCTTTGATCCCGATAATTATCGGGAGTATCGAGAAGTTTACCTTTCTTCTCGATACTCATTTGCAAGAGGCAGGCAAATGAACTCGAAGAGACTCGTAACTTAACATCATTAAATATTACTTTTTTGCCAAAAATTATTCCACGAACTAACATCCATTCGTCATTGCGAAGCATTGGATGTGTATTCACGGCTGAAGCAATCTGATCCATATTTTAAAAAGGTATTACTCGTTAACAAACTTACCTTGCAATACAATTCCATTTTCATTCCACAGGCGGTAAAAATATATTCCTCTTGCCTGGCCATATAAGATCACTTCTGTTTTATCTGAAGTTAAGTGCGTATCATACATTACTTGTCCCACCGCATTCATTACTTCCAGCTTTAGGTCCGGGTATTTCAAATGATCAAGACTTACAAAAAAGTACCCGCTTCCCGGATTCGGATAAACTTTTATTTCATTTGCTGTTTGGTTTTTAGAAATGCCGGATAAGTCTGCGGGCATTACTACAACTTTATGATTGACCGTATCTGAACAAACAGTATTAATAGCTACCTGGCTTACAGTGTAAGTTCCGGGAGAGGAATAATGATGCGCCTCTGGTACCTGTGAATTTTCAACGGTACTGCCATCTCCAAAATTCCATGCATATGCCACCGCACCCGAAGATGTATTTTGAAGAACAAGACTGTCATTCTCTCCAGAATAAAGTGTATCGGCAGAAAAAATAAAACCTGCATAAACAGGGGCAGGTTCTGCAACCGTAATTTTTCCAACAAAAGAACTACAGATTCCGTTCACCTCTGTAATATTCACCGAATAATCCCCGGCAGAAAGGTTATGAAGCGTATCAGCCAAAAAAGAATTCGCAGTTATTTTCAGTGGAGTGTTCATTGCATTCACCCAGGTAAAGTTCCAGGGACCGGTTCCTTTGGCGATGGCAATGGCCTTTCCATCCTGGTACTGGTTACATTTTGCACTAATAGCGGCTGTAGAATGTGATTCTGAAACATGCAGAATGAAGCGTGGTGCGACAGTTGTATCTGATATAAAAAATGAATAGGAAACAGGGCTGCTCATATTCGTATGTATACCTGTTACAAGATCTTCCAGTACAATACAAAATCCTGAAGGCATTATTGATGACGAATCGTTTGTGATCGTGTAATTACCCGCAACACCAACAACCGTTTTTACAGGGATGTGAATGACAGAATTTACAGGGGGCATGCTGTTCACCGACATGTCTTTTTGTGTTGAATCCCTGGTCGCTATTCCTGGCACCGCAATGCTTGAACTGAATAATTTGCGTGCGTCCTTATCACTGTCATAACCATTCGTTGCTCCGTTTCCAAAAAGTATAATTGTTTCGTCGGTATAATTGTTGCCGCTGATATTTAATTTAAGACTCCCGGAAGCAGCGAAGGCTGTTGCACTTAAAGGTTTTATAAATGAAGGATCAGCTGCCACCTTCACATCTTCAGTACAGGATAAGGAAGGATTCGCTGCATTGGACTGTACCCAAAAAGATTGTGAAGAGGCAATGAGATTAGATCCCCCGTTTGTAGCTACTCCAGATACCCAGCTGGCATATTGCTGCAACGCAGGGTTCCAGATATAAATAGCGTTATTCATATTATTTTTTGTCCATGCAGCCGACGTCCAGTCAATGGGTGAAGGATATGGATTTCCGATCATCGAATACCCATCTTCCGCTGCGCCACCACTCGGCGTATAACTAACAGAAAAGGTATGGCTAAATTTTACGGGTGGTCCGGTCACATCCACAGTAAGAGGAACCGGGCCAATGTAACACCAGTATCCGTTTCCCGGTACAATAGGATCAGAAACGCTGGAAGCACCGATGTATCCATTGTCTGCGATGCCAGGCACGGTTTCGTCATAACTATAAACAGAAACAAAATTAAAGGAAGGATAAGAAGATCCCGGAAAGCCACTTGTTATAAAATTATCCTGCCAGTCATTCAGCGTTGCTCCTGAAACAGGGGATGCTAAAAATCTCCAGCTCGAAGGTCCGGGGCCAAGATATCTCTGCATGGTTATATTTCCCGCGAAATTTCCAAGAATGGGAGCAATGCGGGCTGTTCCATTAGCATTGGAGATAAGCGTAAAATTATAACCGGTAGTTGAAAAAGTACCCGCGGAAATAGTGAGCACTCCAATTATATTTTCATTAGCAGTAAAATAAGATCCGGCCGTGTTATTTAATGTGAGGTTTTTAAAAGTCGTTACAGAACTGCCGCCAATTTTTTGTGCCGTGCTGCCACTCAGGTTAATCACCTGCCCGGAATCCACAAGGGTACCATTATTTATAAAATCACCAAAAAAGGAAATACTCCCGCCTGTATGAATCTTAAAATTACCATTATTGGTAAATTGTTTTTGTGCATCTATGGGCAAACAAAATAAAAATAAACCAATCGAAAAGAGTGAAACTAAATTTTTCATGTTTATTTAATAGCAAGGTTCATAGTTTGTACGGTAAGATCTGTAGACGAAGTTTCGTTTTCTACCCATACTTCCACATAGTCATTCGGAGATAAAGGAACCGTGCAGGAAAGAGTAACCGGGCCCTGGTCTGAGCTGTTAATGATTTTTACTTCTTGTCTTGACTCCGGCAGGATAACACCGTTTTTTGCAATGTAAAATGAGAAATATTTATTGCTGGATGGCTGTGTGGCTGTTAATGAGCAAATAACCTGAAATCTTTTTGATTTAGCGCCCGTGTATGTTAATCTGTTATTAGTTGAGGAGGTTACCCTGAAAAGACTTACCGCTGTGGTTGTGCCTGAAATTTTCACAGGAACACCTGTAGAAGAAATAGTAGTTGTTGCCGCAGAAGATATATAAAGATTGCCCGTTGAAACGTCATCCTTTTCGGTATTTAATCCGGAAGCCTCTATCTCCCAGGAATTTGAGAAAAGTCCACTTACATAAGTTCCAGACCCAACAAACATAACCACCTTGATGGAGGCAGCAGTAACTGTGGTAATGGCCGAAATATTTATGGCGGTGGCAGTATTAACTGAACTGACAAGACGGTCACCGCCCAAAATCTGGATCACATTAAAACTTCCAACAAATTTTTCATACACATTCTGATTTGTAATGTCCCAAAGTGTATTCGTTAGGATAACATTATTATCGTTTTGAAAAGTAATACCATTCGTGTTATAAAAATAAGCAACCGTGGAAAAGAAAACGGTCCCGCCCACATTTTCTATAGTTCCTATAGTGTTGCAACCCAGTATAAAACAGTTCTGCACAATAAGGTTTTTGTTCAGACCACCCCCGTTAATGTTAAATACTTTTCCCGTAGAGGCGATTAATGTCAGATAACTAATATTCCCTACATTTATTCCTGTAAATAATTCTGCCGACCCTGTGTAAACCAGTTTGTCATTACCTGCATCGTCACCCTGTATGGCGCAGCCATTCAAATTAATTTTATCAGCTAAGCTTACTGTTCCATTTATTTCATAGAGCGTACCTGCCACCAGAGTGATTATGCCGCCAACGGGTGTTGGAAAATCGGAAGCGGATTTAACAAGTACAAAATTATTTCTAACAGCATTCTCCATACTAAATGCCTGCCACTTGGAGCCATTCCACATATAACTCCCCGCAGTTAAGGTTCCCCCCGTATTGTATACAAGCATTCCTGAGGGAATTGGCGCCGTTAACGGACTCGCTGAAGTAACGCTCACCAAAGTCACTCTTGGAGGCAAAAATCCTTTGT
>JAYSYG010000299.1:0-1657 GCA_043716685.1 Sphingobacteriaceae bacterium
GTTCGAGTACTTTTTCAAAGCTCACTTCAAGGGTTCCGCCTTTTGTTTTTATCAGGCAGTTATTTTTTCCGCTGGAGATTCCTTTTACCGCCGCAACAAGCGCAGCCGCAGTCACTCCTGTTCCACATGAAAACGTTTCGTCCTCAACACCTCTTTCATAAGTACGCACAAATATTTCCTCATTTTGCTTTTCAATAAAGTTAACATTGGTACCTTCTTCCCCGAAGCGTTCACTATTCCTTATTTTCCGGCCTTCATTAAACACATCAAAATTTTCCACATCTTCCACGAACTTGACATAATGCGGCGAGCCTGTATTGAGATAAAAAAAATCTTCCCCCACTTCCAAGCTTTTCACATCCTGCATTTTCAGGGAGATCATTCCGTTTTCGTCCAGTATTGACTCGTGTACACCGTCGGTAGCAGAAAATTTAGCCTTATCATCAACCAATCCGAGTTGTTTCGCAAAAGCTGTAATGCACCTTCCGCCATTTCCACACATGCTGCTCTGTTTGCCATCGCTGTTATAATAGACCATCCTGAAATCAAAACCCGGTTCTGATTCCAGCAAAATAAGGCCATCGGCTCCTATTCCGAAACGGCGGTGACATAAAAATGCCACCTGCTCATTGGCAAGAGTCACAGCGTTGCTGCGATTATCGATCATTATAAAATCGTTACCCGTACCCTGGTATTTGTAAAAATTGATTTCCATTAATTGATCCTTGCAAGGAGGTCGCTATCCACAACACGCTCCAGTTTTTTGAAATCCCCTCCGTAAAAGAGTTTAAAAACCTGATCGGAGCATTTTATGTAATAGGAATTATCCAGTTCATAAAGCAGAACATTATTAAAGTCCATAAAACCGTAAAGCATTATTTTATTTTTAGAAAAACGGTAGCCTTTAGAATTGAGAGGTGTCCTCCAGAATTCAATAAAATATAGATCTGAATTACTTTCCTCTACATGCGCAAGCTTGGCCGCCAGTGAGTCTTTACCTGAAATATTGTCACCAATAAGAATTACTTTAACATTTTTAACTGACAATAATTCGTCCGTTGCAATATTAATTTTTGAATCCATCGCAATCAAACTATCCGCTTCTTTATAATCAACTTTAGAGCTCTTTGAAAGGTCTATTTTAAAACGCTCCTTGTTGCTTTTTTTTTCGCTTTGTTTTTCTTCCTCTTCAGTTTTTACGGATTGTTCTATTACGGTAATTTGTTCGGGACCAGAAGATTTAAGTTTATCGAATACTTCGTTTAATTTAAAAATAAAAAATGCGGCACCTATAATTAAGCCAATAGATACTCCAAAAATAAAAGTCGGTATTTTCCTTTTCAATCTCATTAATTTTAACGTAAATTTAGTGAAAAAAGCGATGGGTTTTTCGTTTATAATTTTGAATTTTTAACAGCCGTAATGCCTTGTGGGTTAAGGATTGTTAAAAACAAACTGCCAAAATAATATCAGCATTACATTTGTGTTATAAAGGTAATTTAAAATATAAATAGATATGAAAAAATTAGTTTCATCCATTTTTGTAGCATGTTTCGGTGGCTTCGTAGCTTTAACCGGTTCGCACTTTCTTTACGAGAATGAACATACTACAAGCCAGGTAACCAATCCTGCTAATTCATCCGTTTACAAACTTACC
>JAYSYG010000300.1:0-1657 GCA_043716685.1 Sphingobacteriaceae bacterium
GTCGTAAACAGTGCTTAGTTTTGCCCTCACCACTATTTTGAGTGAAAAAGCAGTCCAGTCAAAATTCTTCATTCGGCTAATTTTTGTTTCTATTAAAGGTACAAAAAACCAAATAATTTAAAAGAGGCGGGAAGCACCGTCGTTTGAAGGCTAAGGCCAAAACAACACCTGGGGCAAAAAAAAACAATAGATAAAGACCTATTGTTTTGTGAATTTATAAGAAAATTAATCGCTTTGGTATTAAACAACAGTAACTTTAATAGCTACCATTCCTTTTTGTCCCATTTCGGTTTCAAACGTTACTTTATCACTTTCTTTAACGGGTCCGTTTAAGCCATTCACGTGAAAGAAAACACTTTCCTGTGAACGTTCGTCCTTTATGAAGCCGTACCCCTTTTCAGTGTTATAAAAAGTTATTTTACCTTTCCTGAGAATTTCCATAGGTTCAGGAGCCTGTTCGATACGCGCACCTAACTGAATATCTTCAAGATTTAATACTTTTCGTTTGTTTGGATCCGGTGGGGTTGATGAAAGCTGGCCGTTTTCATCAACGTAGGCGATCATATCTTCGAAACTTTTACCTTTTTTAGAATTGGCTTTACGCTCTTCTCTTTTCTCGTCTTTCTCTTTACGCTTCTGTTGTTTCTTCTTCTCTTTTTCTTTTTTACTATAGGTTTCTTGCGATTTACTCATGTTTTATTTTACGATTTTCGTTATACCTGTTTTATATTGTTCATTATGAAGAATTAACGGGTATACAAATATACCAAAAACAATGGTTCTATGGAGGTTAATTTTAGGTTAACAGTAACTTAGTACAAATAAGTGGCTGTATTACTGTTGGTTTAGTTTTTTTTTAATCCTCGCAGGATTTCCCATTGCAAGGCAATTCTCAGGGATATTTTTGGTTACCACAGATCCAGCGCCAATCACAGAACCATTTCCTATCTGCACCCCGGGACAAATAATCGCTCCCCCACCTATCCAACAATCATCACCAATACTAATAGGTTTTGCCAAAGCACGGGTTCGACGCGTTTTACTATCCAGTGGGTGTGTTGCAGTATAGATTTGAACCCCCGGACCAAAAAAAACGTTTGACCCTATGCTTACTTTGGCTACATCCAGAACTACACAGTTTATATTAAAGTAAACCCGGTTGCCACAATGGATGTTGTAACCGTAGTCACAGAAAAAGGGAGGCTCTATGTAGATGTCTTTAGGAGCGTTCGGCAGAAGTTCCCTTAAAATAACGGCAGCACCGGCAGACATCATATATTCGGTAACGTTTAATTTATGAAGAAGTTCTTTTGCTTTAATCCGGTCATCCGCCAGCTCTTTATTAATAGGCGAGTACAATTCGCCGGCCAGCATTTTTTCTTTTTCGGTTTTCATTGTATATTTTCCGTTTATTTTTTAATTAAGCTTAAACATTTCTATGACTTTAACTTACTTAAACCAGTACCTTAAAGTCATAAAAATACGTTGAGGGTCCGTTTATTCCCTTTGCCCTGAGTATTCTAATACAGGAAGATTGATATCTGTAGCTAAAATCGAAGAAGCAGATTGCACTATGAATGCTTTCCAAAATCCCCTTCCTTCGGCAATTTCCAAAACGTATTTTTTAGTAAAAGGAAGTTTTAGAATTTGTCCAGCC
>JAYSYG010000004.1:0-2630 GCA_043716685.1 Sphingobacteriaceae bacterium
GGAATTTTATTTTTTACGACAAATTCCGGTAAAGAAAGATCGTCCTGAAAAGTCCTGGTTTCTAATAGCTCAAGTTTATTTTCTTTATTCCTCAAATGAGCGCAATAAAACACATTTCTTTCTTCGGAAAAACAAACTTCCACTGCGTAAACCTCAGGCTTAATTAAGTATTTCTTAGGTATCCACTTGTCCAAAAACATTCTTAACCGTATATGATTGTTGGCTTAATAAAGATCGTTAACTTGCTTTCTCTTTTGCTTTTTGTTCGCTCCCCAAAAATCCATCTTAGTACAGGGATACGGGAAATAAAAGGCAAGCCTTTTCCTGAGTTATTTGTTTCATTTTCTTCAAGACCTCCGAGCATGATCATCTCCCCGTTCTTCACTCTTACAAGTGACTGGAAGTCTCTGTTAATAGCACCTGGAGGAGCAGTATTCTCAACCCGCTCCGTAAAGCTTGACTGTTTCACATTAATAGTCATGGTTACTTGCTCATCACCAGAAACCTGAGGATCAATACTTATAGAAAGGTCTGCATTTATAGGTTTCCAGTTCCTTGATTGTGTAAATAAGTTTTGTTGGGAAGGTGATGTATTCACAATATTATTGTTTATTTCAAGATAATATTGTGTTTGTCCAATACTCAGTTTGGCTTCGTGCCCATTAAGAGTGGCAATTTGAGGGGTAGAACGCAGCTTTAACACACCATTAGATTCCATTGCTTTTAAATTGAGATAAAAATTGGGAGTTACCGCTCCTAAGTTAATTATTCCATATCCGCTTAAACCGCTTAAAAGATTATTTATAGATTGGGTACTTAAAGAAATGTTATAGTCGGGTGTAAGTGTACCATTGGTAGCCCCGGAAGGCTTCGTTCCGATACCAGCTGTAATGCCAGCACTCAGAGAATTACTTTTTCTAACATCTGCAATAATCACCTCAATGTGTACCATCGGTACTACAACGTCTATCTGCCGCAAAAAAGTTTCGAGTTCATTAATCCTTGGCTGTGATCCGCTCACTATTAGTCCATTAAGATCTTCAAATATTTTCATATCAATTCCCTTCTTCAGTTCAGCAGGTATAAACTCAATCATTTTTTCAACTGTACGGTTCTTTAAAGTGATCAGCTTGCTTTGTCTTAATCCTTCAACATTTCTATCTCCGAATAAATAGGTTGTACCTTCCTGCTTAAATGTAAATTCTGTACCATTGAACAGCATTTTCAAGAACTCATCGTAAGGTGCTTCATCTACTTTTAAAGAAGCTGTGCCTTTAAGGTCGCTGAATAAAAAATAATTCTTACCCAATTCCTTTGAAATATAACTTACAATATCAGCGATAGCCATGTTCTGCACGTCCATAGATATAAGACCGTCTGTAATTTTAATTTTAGAATTTTTTGGAGGTCCGGTATTTTGCTGTGTCAAGCTACCGAAAGGGTTTGCTGTAGTTGTGTTATCTTGTTGCCCGTTAAACTGGTTATTAGGTTGATTTACAACTATCACCCTTTTTTCAAAAATATAAAAATCATCGGTAGTACGGCTTACTTTCATGTCGTTTGCAAAAGCAAGTTTTTCAAGCGCTCCGTTAAAAGAAGCATTTTGCATAAATCCGCTCACGAGTTTATTTGTGAGATCAGGGGCGAAAATTATATTTTTACCACTTTGTTTTGTAATCTGTTTGGCCACCTCGCTGAGTGTGTCATTTGAAAGGTCGTAGCTTAATAAATCGGCAGTCTTTTCATATTTTACATCGAGTTTCTTTAAGATTACTTTTTTTTCAACCACTGGCGGCGGTGGCGGGTTGTATTTTATAAAAGTAATAATAGGGCCAACAAATAATATATCAAGGTCATAACGCTTGCATAAAAACAGGAAAACTTCCTTCGCTGTTACCTTGTTGAAATTATTAGAAAGCTTTATGTCGAGCGAAGTATCCACGTTAACATTGATATTATTGGTAGCTCCTATGGTTTTAATATACTCCTGAATAGTGGCTCCATTCATAGAAAGATCTACCTGCTCATTGATTCCTGGATAATTTTTTGCCAGCTGATTCAATTTTTCATCCAGTAAATCAAAACGATCCTGAGCCCGCACTAAATAACCTGCGAATAAAAGCACTAATACTAAATATTTAATTCTCATGGTTACTTATTATGTGAAGTTTAAATTCAAAAAAAATGTTAGGATTCATTCAATAAAAAAGGATAGATTTCATCCAGGCTGGTTTCACCGGAAATAAACACCTTTAATGCATTTTCAGACAACTTATCTATTTTGTTTATCTTCATGTAACCGTCTATCTCTGTTGCACTTTGTTTAATCTGCTCACCCAGTTCTTTTGTTATGTTAATCACTTCATAAATAGCTTTTCTCCCTTTGTAACCTGTAAAATAACAGTGTTGACAGCCAACGGCAGCATAGTGATGCGGCACTTCAACCTTCCTGTAATTTTCAGGTAATTCCTTTTTGTCAAAGTTCATTTGTTTTTTACATTGCGGGCATAACAACCTGATTAGCCGTTGCGCCACTGATAAATTCATCACACTTGCCAACAAGTATGGCGCAATGCCCATATCCACCAACCTTGAAATTGTTCCCCAAGCCGAATTGGTATGAATGGTTG
>JAYSYG010000031.1:0-2521 GCA_043716685.1 Sphingobacteriaceae bacterium
GCAACTACATTCTCTCACTTAGATGCAACAACAGTATTAAGCCGTAAGATCGCTGAGTTAGGTATTTATCCTGCTGTGGATCCGTTGGATTCTACATCCCGGATCTTATCTGCTGCTGTTTTAGGCGACGCTCATTACAATTGCGCCCAGGCAGTAAAATTGATCTTACAACGCTACAAAGAGTTACAGGATATTATCGCCATTCTTGGTATGGATGAGTTAAGTGAAGAAGACAAGCTGGTAGTAAGCCGTGCACGTCGTGTTCAACGTTTCTTATCTCAACCATTCCACGTTGCAGAACAGTTCACCGGCTTAAAAGGTGTATTCGTAGGCATCGACGATACAATTAAAGGATTTAACATGATCCTGGACGGTAAAGTGGATGAGTATCCGGAAGCTGCCTTTAACTTAGTTGGTACTATTGAAGAAGCGATTGAAAAAGGTAAGAAAATTCTTGCTGAAGCTAAATAGTCTGAGGTCAATAGGCAATAGTTTATAGTTTACGCTATAGACTATAAACTACCAACTATAAACTTAAAAAAATGAAACTAGAAATCATCACACCGGATAAAAAACTATTTGAAGGTGAAATAAAATCAGCGGTTTTTCCGGGAAGCGAAGGTAGCTTTGGTGTTTTAGACAATCATGCTCCTATGATCGCAACCCTAAAAGCCGGTAAGATAGAACTTACAAACGAGAACAATACAAAGCAGGAATTTGCTATAAAAGGTGGTGTAGTTGAGGTTCTTAAAAATAAAGTAATTGTATTGGCAGAGTAATTAATTAAAGCCAATTATTTTCGACAAAAACCCCTGGTCCTTCATACAGATCGGGGGTTTTTGCTTTATGCTAAACTATTAGAAAAGTAGCCACTAACGCGCAATTGTAAAACATAATACAAGTGTAACACTCGGATTTGTGAATTATTCATAATCATTATTTACATTTAGTGAAAATTATTCTGTCCTGGAAAAAAGAACAAATATAGCAACAAGCATTTTTAAACTCGGTGTCCTCAACGTGCTTATTTGTATAAGCTGTTTTATACTTCTGAATTATTTTGGGAATTTTAAAACAGATCTCGCCTACCTGTTATTATCCTCTTTCGCTTGCTTTATTACAGGTTTCCTGATCTTGTATTATTTTTATTATGTGAGTGTGATGCGTAATATTAATGCTCTTACCGAAAAGATAAGAAAACGGTTTTTAAATAATGAGATCCCTCAAAAATACAACCAGCTGGAAGAGCAGGATGGGCTTGCTTTGTTGGAAGAGCGTGTGGATTTTCTTATAGAGTCGCGCGAAAAGGAAGTGATCCATTTTGAAAATCTTGACAGTTACCGCAAAGAATATCTTGGAAATGTTTCGCACGAATTAAAAACCCCGGTCTTTAATATCCAGGGATATGTGGATACGCTTTTAAACGGGGGACTCGAAGATGCTACCATAAATGTAGATTACCTGCGAAGGGCGGAAAGGAGTATAGACCGCCTCATAAATATTATTGATGACCTGGAAACAATTACGCAGTTGGAAAGCGGTGGGCTGGACCTTGATATGGACACCTTCGATATTGCGACCCTGTGTAAAGATATTTATGCTTCATTAGAATTAAATGCCGCCAAAAAGAATATAAAACTAGAGTTGGCCCGCAAATACGACAAGCCGGTTTTGGTAAAGGCAGATAAATTCAGGATCCGCCAGGTGCTTGTTAATTTGATCACAAACAGCATTAAATATGGCAAAGAAAATGGAACTACGCTTATTGAGCTGAATTACCTGAACGACGATGTGGTGATCGAAATAAGCGATAACGGAGACGGGATTGATGAAAAGCACCTGCCACGGATCTTTGAGCGGTTCTACCGGATTGATAAAGGCAGGAGCAGAGAGCAGGGTGGTACCGGGTTGGGACTTGCCATTGTAAAGCATATTATAGAGGCCCATGATAAATCAATCAAGGCGGAAAGCCAGCAGGAAAAAGGCACAAAGTTTACTTTCTCGCTTCTGGCAGCACCCTAGTGTCATGTCAATCAAAAGCAGCCGCAATAAACTCTGACAGGGTTACGGTATCGTCAGGAAGCCCTGTCAGAGTTAACCGACAAAGTATAGTTGACTTGACACTAAAAGAATTTGGTAAGATAATAACCTGAAAATCTGCTCAAAATCCCTAAAAAAAAGTAAAAAAATTGTCTTTTTTTGAAACTTTTAATTGCTAGACTTGCCTATTTTTACTAAAATTGCAAAAACTTTACTCTAATGGCTGAAATTCACATTACGGATATAAATTATATAGAAATTAATTCTCAGAGCGGACTGGACTTTAAATACAAACCTGAAGTTCCCAAGCTGAAATTAGTGGGTACGCTGCTCATGTCTGAGAGTGAAGATGAGGAGGATGGCGTTTTGTTCCTGACCCAAAAACAGCTAAACCAGGTGCTGGCAGGTAAAGATATTGACCTTAAGCTTCAGGATGACCGTTGGTTATTGGGAAAACCTTTAACTAAAGACCAGGTTAAAA
>JAYSYG010000301.1:0-1656 GCA_043716685.1 Sphingobacteriaceae bacterium
ACCTCCTTGCTGGAAGGAGGCAGCTATAATGAAAATGCGGAAGCCATGGAAGAGTGTGAAGCCTGTCTTATTCCAAGGGAAGATTTTTTGTCACTGATGTATAATAACATAAGTGTGATGAAAACCTTTGTAAAAATGCTTTCTGATAACATAAAGGAAAAAGAAAAACAACTAGTTAACCTTGCCTATAGTTCGGTAAGAAAAAGAGTTGCAGATGCACTTATAAAACTCCAGGAACGCTTCGAAAAGGGAGATGAAAAGAACTTCAGCATTTCTATTTCGCGTGAAGACCTGGCCAATATGGTGGGAACGGCTACAGAATCCTTGATAAGGACACTAAGTGATTTTAAAGAAGATGGCTTAATTGAGATCAAGGGATCCAATATTACGATAGTTGATTCTACAAAGCTTAAAAAACTTAAAGCCTGATTTTGTAAAACGCCTTGCTAAGGTAAAAATTTTCAGATAGATGCTGAATATGGAACCCCTGTTATATTAACCCTAAATTGTCGTCAAACCTATGCTTTGTAGGTTACCGCGACAGTTTTTGATTGACAAGACACTAAGGTCTTTTGTAAATACTTAGCTCCATACCTTCATCATTCTGACGCTTCAGAGTCCAGTCATCCGTCATCGTGGTTTCAAGCCACATGTTTCCCGACTTCCTGAATACCTGTGCCGAGATGCCGAATCGTTCCAGGAACAAATTTTCCAATTCTGAGACCAGCATATTTTCATTCACGGCTATGGTCTCTTTATTGTTTTGTGTCCTGTTAAGAATTAGGTCATCTTTTATCATAAGGGCCTTTGCGCTTCCTTCATACGCTTTATGCGCCCGTTGAAAAAACTCAAGTTTAAGGAACGGGAAAAGTTCATTAAATTCTTTTTGAATGTGTGATAATTTATCTGCCTTAATAGTTAACATAAATACTCCTCTATAATTATATTAATTTTCCAAAAAAATAGCGTGACACACTTGTCAGCAAAACAGAGGATATTAATAATTCATTCATCTTAGAGCCTGTCATTTGGCCCATAAGCAGTTTTGCTTTTATTTCTTCAATGTCACGTATGTTTTATTTTCCCCTTCTTAATAATAAGTCCGTGTTAAATTTCACTTGCTCTACTATACTTTTTTCACGTTTTTTTGTATAGGCGTTTGCTATACTTTCCATAAGCCGTATTGAAAAGTTGATCAGTTGCTCATCACCGGGCTGTATATTAGTTTCCAGGAAGTTATTAAAAGTTTTTACAGTACCGTTAATTTCCGGGTGTTGTTTTTCCAGCTCTTCAAATTCAAAATCGACATAAAAAGCCTGATTCATACCCGATGAATCATAGGTTTTTTCATAATGCGCCAACTCTTTTTTTACCAACAGGTGTAGTTTGTCACTTTCTTCTGGCTGAACAAGGCCATCTGCAATTGCTATTGCATATAAAAGTTTGCCAAGTTCTTTGTAGTATTGTTTTACGTTTTCCATGTTGCGACGCGTTATAAAATTTATTTAAGGTTTATAAGGTGATCCACGCTAAAGAGCTGGTAGTTTTCAGGCATGATCAATACTACTATTAGCAGTACAAAGCGCGGAAAAACATATTTCATATCCCACATAGGGTTCATAAACGAAAATGCCAGACTTACTAATACAAGATCAA
>JAYSYG010000302.1:0-1655 GCA_043716685.1 Sphingobacteriaceae bacterium
CACATGTGCTTATTCCACGACCGGAAACAGAAGAACTCGTAGATCTGATCTTAAAAGAAAACAAAAGTGCCTTGTCTGCTCTCGATATAGGCACCGGCAGCGGATGTATCCCCGTAACATTAAAAAAGAACTTACCAGGCACAGAGGTTTTTGCCTGTGATATTAGCAAAGAAGCTTTGATGGTCGCTAAAACAAATGCGGAAGCGAATACCGTGCAGGTTAATTTTTTTGAAGCAGATGTTCTGGCTGAAACTATTTTTGAAAATATAAATGCACCAGTCGCGTTGATCGTTAGCAACCCTCCTTACATAAAAGAAAGTGAAAAAGTGAAGATGGAAAAAAACGTGCTGGAACATGAGCCGCATCTTGCCCTCTTTGTGAAAGGAGAAGATGCCATTATTTTTTATAAAAAGATCATTGATCTTTGTTCTGCTTCTTTGGCTAAAAAGGGGAAGCTGTATTTTGAGCTAAATCCTCTTACTGCAAATGAAGTTGATGACTACGCCAAAAGATCCAATTTGTTTGACGCTACTTTTTTAATAAAAGATATGAGTGGCACACTGCGTTTTTTTAAAGCCATTAAAAATTAAGTTTGCAAAAGATCATTTACATAGCTTTTATTTTTTTACTCAATAGCATTTGTGTTGCACAAACTGCTCCTGATTCCACTTACTTTCAACGCCAATACAAGCCCAATGTTAACTATACTATAAAGACCAGGAGTGGCTCAATATACACAGGCTACGTAAAACAGGAGACAAAAGAATTTATAAACCTTGAAAACCGGATCACGCACGAAACGGTTGAACTCAGAAAAACCGGGATTATTCGTATTTCTCAAACGAGGGGCCGCGACCTTGCAAATGAAATAATGGGCGAGAATTTACACGCAAAAAATTATATGTTCTTAAGCAGCGCTTTTTTATTTGACCCGAACAAAGCAAGTACCAACTCCCATTGGCTTTTGCTCGAGAACATCGATTATGCCTTCAGCGAGAACTGGGCCATTAGCCTGAACACTCTCGCTTTTTACCCTATTACCCTCGGTGTAAAATGTTCTTACCAGCTCAATGAAGAGACTTACCTCGGCGCAAACGTTTTTGGAATAGGCGATATTATGTCCAATGGCAACAGTAACCTTTTGTTTGGTTATGGCGCGCAGGGAAAATTAACCAAAGGCAGCAGCAATAAAAACTTCACACTCTCCGGTGGTGTGATCGGCCTTAGTTCCGATCTTTTTTATACGACCTCAACCAATCCTTATGTGAACCTGGCCTTTGTGAGTGCGGCGTATTGCAACCGCTTTAGCAAAAAAGTGGCCCTGAACCTGGAAGGCTGGTTTATACCTGAGCTAAATGCCGGTCTGGGAGGTATTGGTTTTAAATTTGTGGGAGATGAAGTGACCTGCTGGACTGTTGGCTGTTATACACTTTTAAACAGTTACGACAATACCCTTAAATTAAATTTGAGAACTGTTCCGATTCCTTATTTTGGAGTATCGAAGAGGTTTAATTAACTCCTGCAAATAATCACCTGTGACATTCCGTGACTTTATCTTCTAAGTATTTATACCATTAGCTTATATAAAATAGTCTAAAAATTGCACTCCAAATACTTAAATGAACAAAGACTTTTTATTGTTTTAATGCTAATTG
>JAYSYG010000303.1:0-5283 GCA_043716685.1 Sphingobacteriaceae bacterium
CACTTTTCTTTTTAGGATCTTGTCAGGATGTAGTACAGATAAAATTGGACGAAGGTTCGAAGCTTTACGTAATAGATGCTTTTGTAAATAATCTGCCCGGCAAACAAACTATAAAAGTAGTTACGAACGACAGCTATTTCAGTAACAGGGAAGCACCTCCCGTGTCAGGTGCTTCTGTGATACTAAAGGATCTTACTGCTGGCAAGCAATTTATTTTTGCCGATGCAGGAAACGGGAAGTACGAATATGCTGACAACGGCATTGATACGTTTTCAAAAGTAAACCACCAGTATGAATTAAATGTAACAATTGACGGATTTACGTATACGTCATTAACCACGCAAAAACGCACGGCTGTTATTGAAGACATTCTTTCAGAATTACAGGATGGCAATAACGGTTTTGGCCCAGCCCAAAAACCGTATTATTTGTGTGGTTTACTGGCGAAAGATAAAGTAGATGCAAACACAGATTATTATTGGGTAAAAACATTCAGGAACGATACCCTTTTTGATGGCCCGGAAGATATTAATATTTGTATTGACGGAACTGGCGGAGCTGTTACAGATGCTGAACTAGACTCGACCTACTTTACACCGCCCGCTTCGTTTTTAGGGTTTAAACAATATTATAGCGGAAATACGTGTAAAGCAGAAGTGCACTCTATTTCCCGTGATACTTATTTTTTCTTTATCCAGGCCCAGGCTCAAATAAACAATGGGGGATTATTTGCCACTACACCCGAAAATGTGAAAACAAATATTGTTACACCTTCGGGAGCAAAAACAAAAGCAGTGGGCTGGTTTAATATGGCCACGGTTGTGAGCAAGAAGATTGCTATTCCTTAGAAGCCCTTATGATACCTATTTTGATCTAGTCGCCCTCGATTGAGACTTCGGATCTATCGCAAGAAAACAAAGTTTATGTCTAACCAAAAACTTAGTAAATTGCAGTATCCAAAAACTCATGAAAATAAGATTAGCAGATTTTTTTGAAAACAAAACGAATATTTTTCTTTTCCTGCTTATCCCAACACTCTTACTGTATGCTAAAACTCTCTCTTTCGGCTTTACACAGCTCGATGAGAAATGGCTAATACTCGACAGGGTTGATTCTCTTAAATTGTGGAGCAGTCTGCCAGGGGCTTTTACAGCTACTCTTTATGAGATGTACTACAGGCCCTTGCTGGCAGTATCCATCTTTGTTGATTATAAACTGGGAGGAATTTCTCCTTTCATATACCACCTTACAAATCTTCTCTGGCATCTTGCTTCTGTGTTTCTGCTTTTTAGAATGTTGGTAGTGTTCAACGTTTCGCGAAAAAAAGCAGCAGTGTTAACTCTTCTGTTTTCTGTTCATCCGATCCTTGTGCATGCAGTAGCCTGGGTTCCCGGTAGAAATGATTTAATGCTGTGTGTCTTTACACTTGCATCACTTATCTATTTAAAAAAATATCTCATCTTTTTAAAGACAAAATTTTTGGTGCTGAATATTTTCTTTTTTATCTGCGCGCTCTTTACAAAAGAGAATGCTTTTCTTTTACCCCTCCTGTTTTTTTATAGTGCTTACAAACCAACTGACACTAAAAAACTCTATTTCGCTGGCGTGTTCTGGATCATAGCTGCGGGGCTTTGGCTTATTATAAGGAATATAGTAGTTATACCTTCAACCATAAGCTCCCCTCTTCCATTTACAACCCGATTTTTGAATTTTATTTCCGGCCTTACTCTATACACCGGCAAAAGTTTTTTTCCGGTGAACCAATCCGTTCATCCCACTGTTGAACCAATTGCACTGCTCTGCGGCGTACTTAGTTTTTTAATTTTAGGGTTTCTGTTTTTCAGGCCGGGGATACTTAACAGTAAAACAGCCTTAACGGGACTGTTATTATTTTTTATACCACTTATCCTGCCTCTTTGGTTTAGTTCGGGAAAATCAAACAGTGAACTTTATGAACACAGAATCTATACTTCACTTTGTGGGATAGTTTTATTTATCTCGCAGATAAAATTTGATTTTCACAAGAAGTGGGTCAACTTATTTTTTGCTGTTATTCTCGTTTTATTTTTCTTCAAATCATTCTTAAGGCTGAATGTCTATAGGAACGCCGACACCTTTGTTACTACAGCTATAAAAGAACAGCCGGGTTATTTTATGTTCCAGGCACAATATGCTACTTATCTATCGCGTATTGGTAATTATTCCGCCGCTATTCCATACTATACACAGGCCATTGCCTCGCGGCCGGACAAACACCAATATTACAAAGACAGGGGATATGCCTATTTTTTACTGGGCAATTTTAAGGCTGCGATCATAGATCTGAACTCCGCAATACGTATTTCCGGTTTTAATGCAGAATATTATCTCGATCGCTGTGCAATTTATTATGCCTCTGATGATGTTGAAAATTCTGTGAAAGATCTTTCTGTACTCTTGGAATGTTGCCAGAAGTTAGTACCGCAGGAGCTTAAAAGTGGAGTTAGTAAAAAATGGCGGCTTGTGATACAGACACTCGACAATAAATTGCTTCGCGAGCCGGATAACAGCCAGCTTCTTTATCAAAGAGCAAGACTCCTTTTAGCGGCAGGTCAGAAAGAAAAGGGAATTGCAGATCTTCAGAAAGCTCTTCAACTTTCTCCCGGTAACCCGGAATATCAAAAATTGTTTAATGAAAACGTTTAACAATAAATACTTGCTTTACCATTTATAATCCTTCACTACGTCCACAAACAATTTTACTTTTTGTTTATCGAGATCGGGATATAAGCCGTGACCAAGGTTACAGATATAACGGTCTTTTCCAAACGTTTTTAACATTATATGGGTTTCAGAAATAATTTTTTTCTCATCCGCATATAACAAACAGGGGTCGGCATTTCCCTGCAAGGTTTTATTACCTGATTGGGCGCGCGCGGTTTTAGGATCAATGGTCCAATCAAGTCCAATAGAATTGCAGGACGTTTCGGAAATCTTCTTCACTCCGTAATGTGCATCCTTTGCAAAAACAGTTACCGGTACCAAAGGAGAAAGTGCATCACATATTTTAGAAATGTATTTTAAAGAAAATTCGTAGTACATGCTTTCACTTAACACTCCCGCCCAGGAATCGAACAGTTGTAACAAGTCCGCTCCAGCAGCCACCTGGCCCTTGAGGTAGTTGATCGTGCTTTGGGTTATTTTTTCCAAAAGCTGGTGCGCTTCTTCAGGTTGTGTATATAAAAATTGCTTTGCCTTACTGAATGTTTTGCTTCCACTCCCTTCGATCATGTAGGCAAAAAGTGTCCAGGGTGCGCCCGCAAAGCCTATCAGCGGAACACGGTTATTCAATTCTTTTTTGGTTAATTGAAGTGCTTTCATCACATACTCAAGATCGCCCGCTTCCGCGATCTTTAATTTATCAATGTCTGTTTTGTTTTTAACTGTATTTTCAAACCAAGGGCCTTTGGCCTCTATCATCTGATAGGGCAATCCCATTGCTTCCGGGATAACAAGGATGTCGCTGAAAATAATAGCAGCATCCACACCTAAAATATCTACAGGCTGAATAGTTACTTCGCAGGACAATTCCGGGTTCTTTACAAAATCAATAAAATTTTTTGCTCTTGCGCGTGTTGCCCGGTATTCAGGTAATACCCTGCCTGCCTGGCGCATCAACCATACAGGCGCCCGCTCTACTTCCAGTCCTTTAGCTGCCCTTAGCAGCAAATCGTTTTTTAACATTGCGCGAAGTTACGGCGTAATTTTTCATTCCCGAAATAAAAATAGACCCTGCCACTTATACATTTTCGGGCTTTTCATTAGGATTTTAGGCGTATATTGTGTTTCCTTAAACTTTCAACAATGAAAAAAAGTATACTTACATCACTTCTTTTTTTAGCGATTTATATGCAGGCACAGCAGCATGCCTGTTCCAGGATCAAGCAAGCATCGGCAGCCAGGCAGATAAATATGCAGGCAAAGATGATGTCACAAAGCACACAGATATCACATGAAGTGAAATACGATGTAAAATTCGTTCACCTGGATCTGAAAGTAGAGCGCACAAATAAATTTATAAGTGGTGGGGTTAAAACCGTTGCCACAGTTACCGCCGCAGTACTCGATACATTTATGACTCTGTTGCACCAAAATCATATTATTGATTCTGTACGTTTTAATGGTGCGCTAATATCTGTTATACGACAAGACAGTATTGTAAAAGCCGGATTACCGGCCCCCCTTCCCAACGGCGCTTCCTTTACAGTAAACCTATATTATCATGGCACACCACCTAACGGAGGCTCTGCTATTGGGAGTGGATTTAGTAATGCCACTTCCCCCTCCTGGGGAAACCAAGCGACCTGGAGCCTGAGCGAAAGCCTTGTTGCTTATCACTGGTGGCCGTGCAAGCAGATCCTCACCGATAAAATTGATTCTTCCTGGGTATATATTACTACAGATTCTCTTAATAAAGCCGGTTCAAACGGAATGCTTCAAAATGTGGTGGGGGTTGGCAATAAAAAACGCTATGAGTGGAAATCGAGAAAACCAATTGCTTATTATCTGATCTCGGTTGCTGTGGCCAAATACAAGGAATACAGGCTTTATGCAAAACCACAATACCTTGTAAATGATTCTATCCTGATTCAGAATTATATTTACGATGCTGCGTTGAACAGCCCCAACTTTATTACGAACCAAAAAGCAGA
The DNA here is from genome assembly GCA_043716685.1 of Sphingobacteriaceae bacterium. Classification (GTDB taxonomy): domain Bacteria; phylum Bacteroidota; class Bacteroidia; order B-17B0; family Aurantibacillaceae; genus Aurantibacillus. The sequence goes on from JAYSYG010000303.1 coordinate 4,692, forward strand.
GCTGAATAAAATGCCCCAGGTTTTAGAATTTGAAAGTTTAATGTACGGCATGTATCCTTTCTACAGAGAAAAATACGGTCACTGCATGGCTCCCCTGGGCGGCGGAATGGAGCACCAGACCATGACTACAATTGGCTTTTTTGATTATTATGTAGACGCACATGAGCTGGGACACCAATGGTGGGGAAATAATGTTACCTGCAAAAGCTGGGGAGATATCTGGATCAATGAGGGATTTGCTTCATACACAGAACATTTAGTAGCGCAGTATCTTGACGTGCCCAATTTTGCGCCCAACTTAAATGCAGCACATCAGAGTGTAATGACTCTTCCTGGCGGCAGCATTTTCTTTACCGGCCAGGATACACTTGACTCAGGCAGGATCTTTGACTCCCGCTTAAGTTATGATAAAGGAGGTGCGATCATTCATTCCCTGCGTTTTCTTACAAACAACGATTCCGTTTGGTTTAATACTTTACGTGGATTTCAAAATACATTTAAGAACAGTACCGCATCGGCTGTAGACTTTCAAAATTATTACCAGGCGCAAACAAGTATTAATCCAACACAGTTTTTTAACCAATGGTATTAC
>JAYSYG010000304.1:0-1649 GCA_043716685.1 Sphingobacteriaceae bacterium
CTGAAACAGAACTCATAACCCCATATTTTACGCCAGGCTTTACTTCCGGTTTTTGAGCAAAGAAATGTTTTATAGCATTCTGGCTTGAGAAGAAAATCCATTTGGTGGGAGGAGTGTGGGTAAAACGGATCTGGCTGATATTTATGAGCGACTCGTTCACCACATCATAACCCATAGTATTAAGCTTAATAAGAATGGGGCTAATGGGAGTTAAGTTCCTGGAGATAAAAACGGTTTTTTTATCAAATGAAACGTCAGAAATTGTCATATACTAGCCTGTGTGAAGGAGTGTTAATGTTTGTGAGGGGTAGTACAAATATAAAAATAATTAAGAAATTTACTGTAAAAAAGAACATGTCTTTATGCATTTATGGCAAACTGCCTTCTGGTGAACGACTTAGAAAAATTAAGAGCTCACCGAATTACAAAAATGGTTCCTTTCAGAATCTTTCGAAAACAAATGCAATGGCCGAAGATGCCTCTTTCTTTAGGACCCTGCGCGAATTCTTTAACAAGGAAAAAAATGTAAAGCCTCCCGGAAAACTACCTTTCGTAAAGACAGATCTGAAAAAACTACCGGGAGATAAGCCGACGATAATATGGTTCGGACATTCTTCTTATTTGTTGAAAATAAATGGAATTACACTTTTGGTCGATCCGGTTTTTAGTGGAAATGCAGCGCCGGTTTCTTTTATGGTGAAAGCATTTGACGGTGCAAATGAATACAAGGCAGAAGATCTTCCTAAAATTGATATTCTATTATTGACACATGATCATTACGATCACCTGGATTACAACACTATTTTAAAGCTTAAAGGAAAAATAAATAAAGTTGTCTGCTCACTTGGCGTTGGTTCTCATCTTGAGCATTGGGGATTGGATAAAAAAATAATACATGAACTGGATTGGTAGGAAACTCTGGAGATAACAAACCTCACATTAACAGCGGCGCCCGGCAGACATTTTTCAGGAAGAGGAATTAAGCGCGGACAAAGTTTATGGTCTTCTTTTATTTTAAAAACAAAAACACATAATTTATTTTTAGGAGGAGATTCTGGTTACGATTCACACTTTAAAGAGATCGGTGAAAAATACGGACCTTTTGATCTTGCCATTTTAGAATCAGGACAGTATAATAAATCCTGGCCACACATACACATGATGCCGGAAGAGACGGTACAAGCATCGGTAGATTTAAAAGCAGAAGTATTATTGCCGGTGCATTGGGGAAAATTTACGCTAGCCATGCATGCCTGGAACGAGCCTATTAAACGTGTGCTTAAGAAAGCGAAAGAATTAAAAGTAAATGTTGCGAGTCCAAAAATCGGAGAACCTGTAATTTTGGGAGATACGTTACCAATGGAAAATTGGTGGGATTTTTAAAACATGTGCGAATAACGACCAATTACTTCTGGAAATTTAAGAACCTGCCAGCTTTGCGAAATATAACGTAAACCAAAAGAAGCATTTCTTTCTTTGATCCTCAACATAAAAGACACCGGAGTTTCACTGAATACGGCAGGGTTCTATTCCTAAGTTTCTTAGAACTTTAGATTATCTTTTTAAAAAATGTAAGCTTAATTTGCTTTTATGACGGATAGATCTATTCATAAAGAAATTCTTAGTAGGAAGGGTTTCACCATTATTAA
>JAYSYG010000305.1:0-5274 GCA_043716685.1 Sphingobacteriaceae bacterium
TTTTATACATACTACCCGGAAGAAAAATATTTATATGTGAGTCCAAATATTAAAAAGATCCTGGGGTACAATTATAAAGAACTGCTTAAAGACCAAACTTTTTTTACAAAAAAAATAACAAGCAGTACGGATGAATTTTTGAAATCCGAAAAATTAATTCGGGGTTACCAAAAAAAGAACATTATAAAAAATCATCACTTTTCATTTAAAATAGCTAAAAAATCAGGTGAAGAGGTCTGGCTCGAAAACAACCTGGTGCCAATTACCAATGCTAAAGGAAAGATTAGTTTTTTTATTAATATTTTAAGAGATATTACCGAGCAGAAAGAAGCGGATATAGAGATAGAGAACCAGTACATAAATTACAGAAACCTGCTCGATAACTCTCCTGTTGCTTATGTTATACACGATATGGGCGTATGCCTTTATGTGAATAACGCCCTGCTTAACTTAATCAAACTAAAAAACAAAAATCAGATACTGGGTAAATTTGCACTTGATTATTTTAACCCGCCAGACAGGAAAAAGGGAATAGAGCGCCTTCAGGAAATATATAAAAACAAAAGGACCCGGAATATATTTTTCAACTACACAGTTAAAGACACCAATAAAAATGAGCTGGAAATAGAAATTAAGTCAGTACGCATAAAGTTCAATAACAAAGACTGTATACTTTCTCTTGTTAACAATTTAACCGAACAAAGACAAAGAGAAAACGAAAAGTTAAAAACACAGATAACCGAAAGCGCTAACAAACAACTTCAAAAAGAAATAAAAGAAAGAAAAGACGCCGAAAAAAATCTAACAGATAAAACGGCCCATCTGTCGGCCATATTTGAGAGTTCTACGCATTTAATATGGTCAGTTAATGATAAATTACAAGTTACCTCTTATAATAAGAATTTTTTATATACGGTTAAACTACAGCAGGGTATTAATATTAAACCAGGATATAAAATAGACGAACATCTTTTAAAGAACCGCGAAGAATATGTCCAGTTTTGGCATACCAAATACGCGGAAGCGTTTAAGGGTAAAAAACTGGAATTTGAAAAGGAAGACATTAATAACGACCGCAAAGTCGTCAGGAAGGTTTTTATTAACCCTATTTTTAATGAGAATAACGAGGTTAAGGAAATTAGTTGTATAGCAAGTGATATAACAGATTCAAAAATATACGAACAAAAATTGCTGAACCAAACCGGGAAATTAAGCGCCATTTTTGACAGCAGTCATCATTACATTTGGACAATTGACAGAGAAGGTAAACTCACTTCATTCAACAAAAATTATTACGACCTTATTACAAGTTTATACAACACAAAGCCTTTTCTTGGTATTGTACTGAATCGTGGAGTGTTGGCGAATGACAAGGAGTATACTGAATTACTCCAGTTCCATTATGATAAGTCTTTCCGCGGCATGGCTACAAGCTTTGAAATAGAGACGCGCGACAAGGATTATAAAAATGTTTATCTCGAAGTTTTTTTTAACCCCATCTATGAAAATGAAAAGGTGGTGGAGGTAAGTGGAATTGCACACAACATTACGGAAAAGAAACATGTTCAGCAAAGAATGGAACTCTCTTTAAAAGAAAAAGAAGTTTTGCTGAGAGAGGTGCATCACCGGGTTAAAAACAACATGCAGGTTATAAGTAGTATCCTGAACCTTCAATCGTCCTATGTTTCAGACGAATATGCATTAACCCTTTTAAAAGAAAGCCAGAACAGGATTAAGACCATGGCCTACATACACGAGAGCCTTTACCAGAATAAATCATTTACCTCTGTTAACTTTTCTGATTATGTGTATACGCTGGTAAATAACATTGTGCAGTCTTATTCGGCATCAAGCGAAAAGATAAAACTAGAGCTCAATATTGACAAGGTCACACTTTCACTCGACAGCTCAATTCCGGCCGGATTAATCATAAACGAATTAATAACAAATGCTATAAAACACGCTTTTCCAGGTTCCAGACAAGGAACAATCATCTTTAATTTACGGTGCGAGAATAATTTTGTATTTTTAGAGCTGAAAGATAACGGCGTAGGATTTGCGTCCGGAATAGATTTTGAGAATAGTCACTCGCTTGGTTTGCAATTGGTTAATACACTCATTGAACAGATAGAAGGAGAGCTAAAATTTAAATCGAAAAAAGATATAGGAACCGAAGTTTTAATTACTTTTAAGATGTAATTTTTATCATGGAAAAATTAAACATATTTATTGTTGAAGACGAAAGTATTGTTGCCAAAGACATTCAGAATAGCCTCACCAAGCTTGGGTACAATGTTGTAGGATTTGCCAATAATGGAAAGGATGCAATTGAAAAGATCACTGAAATGATGCCGGACCTGATCCTTATGGATATAATGATCAAAGGCCCTCTTACTGGGATCGAAGTGAGCGAGAAGATCAAAGAAAAGATGAACGTTCCGGTTATATTTTTAACTGCCTACGCCGACGAAGGAACCCTTTCCAGGGCCAAGATCACAGAACCCTACGGTTATATACTCAAGCCATTTAAAGAGATCGACCTTCACTCCACTATTGAAATGGCTGTTTACAAACACCAAAAGGATTCAGCCTTATTAAAAGAAAGAGACTTTTTATACTCCCTGGTTGAAAACAAGGACGAAAAAGCCAAAGACATTTTGTTTGTAAAGTCTAACAGCCGCCTGGTAAAGGTTTACCTAAAAGATATTTATTTTGTTGAAGCATTAAAGGATTATGTGATAATCAATACCGAATTTGGCCGTTATACTGTGCATAGCACAATGAAAGAGCTGGACAAAAAACTCGGCAATGTTGAGTTTGTAAGGGTTCACAGGTCGTTTATCGCAAGACTTGATAAGATTCAAAGTATCGATAATCAAAACGTTGTTTTAGAGAACGAGAAAAAAATTATCCCGGTTGGTGGCTCATACAGGGAAGAACTGATGCAAAAGCTGAATCTTCTTTAATAAACATTGGTAGCCTCGAGGGCCTTTTTACAGGTTTAGAGCTCAGTTTTTAACTACATACTACAATTAATAGCAAGCCTTTGCCATAACTGGCTGTAAATTTGTTATTTATTAGTTATGTCAAAAACCAAAACAACTTTTTTCTGTCAGAATTGCGGAGCTCAGTCAGGCAAATGGATCGGTAAATGTCCTAGCTGTACAGAGTGGAATACCTATGTGGAAGAAGTGGTTCATAAAGAGTCCAAGAACGACAGACTCCAGTTATTTTCATCTAACAAAAACGCCAAGAATACTTCTAACAAATCGATACTCCTGCAGGATGTGGGGCTACAGGATTTTCCACGCATAGCTGTTCCCGGAAAAGAATTAACGCGCGTGCTTGGCGGAGGTATTGTACCTGGAAGCCTTGTTTTGTTTGGTGGCGAGCCGGGAATTGGCAAATCTACTTTAATGCTGCAACTGGCTTTGCGGCTAAAAAATTTAAGAATTTTGTATGTTAGCGGCGAAGAAAGTGAACAACAAATAAAGATGCGCGCAGAACGTATTGGCGTTACAACCGAAAGCTGTTTTATTTTACAGGAAACCAATACACAAAATATTTTCCAGCAGATAGCCGAAATAGAGCCGCAGTTGGTAATCATTGATTCAATACAAACCCTTCACACAAGTTACGTGGATAGCAGTCCCGGAAGTGTGAGCCAGGTGCGGGAATGCGCGGCCGAATTTCTCCGCTTTGCAAAAGAAACGAACACACCTGTTTTTATGATTGGCCACATTACGAAAGAAGGGAGCCTGGCAGGACCGAAAGTCCTTGAGCACATGGTCGACACCGTTTTGCAGTTTGAAGGCGACAGAAACCACATCTACCGCTTATTAAGGGCAACAAAAAACCGTTTTGGGAATACAAACGAGATGGGGATCTATGAAATGAACGGGGACGGCTTAAGAGAGGTTACAAACCCATCGGAGATCTTAATTACAAACAGGGAAAATGCAACCAGCGGAGTAGCTATTTCTGCAACCATGGAAGGTAACAGGCCAATGCTGATCGAAACACAGGCCCTTGTGAGCAGCGCTGCTTATGGCACACCACAAAGATCATCAACAGGTTTTGATCTTCGGCGTTTATCAATGTTGCTTGCTGTTTTAGAGAAGCGCTGTGGTTTTAAGCTAGGAATAAAAGACGTGTTTATTAACATAGCCGGTGGTATACGCGTGGAGGACCCGGGAATAGACCTGGCTTTGGTCTGCGCAATTTTAAGCAGTAACGAAGATCTGCCAATTCCTCAAACCGTTTGTTTTGCCGCTGAAGTAGGATTAACCGGTGAGATACGACCTGTTAGCAGGATAGAGCAACGGATAATGGAAGCTGAAAAACTTGGATTCGAAAAAATACTTATCTCGTCTTTTAATTTAAAAGGTTTAAATCTAAAAAATTTTAAAATAGAAATAATTTCTATTTCTAAAATGGAAGAAGCGTTTAGTGTATTATTTGGTTAAAATAAAATCAGTTTCTGTGAGAGCCTGGTTTTTTCTTGTCAGGTAGAATATAACCCAGTCTAAAACCTGCAGAGCCCGTAAGCCCTATTTGCGAGCGCAGAAACCCGTGGTAGTTGTAAATACCACGCGCCTGGCTATGGTTATAGGTATTGTAATAGGGATTATTCGGATCTTTAATTTCATACCCAGGATTTGAATATTTATTTGACTGGCCCGAAATGCCCAGGCTAACATAATATTCGAATGTAAGAATATTGCCTAAAATAAACTGCCGGCCATAACTTACAAGCCCACCATAAGCTATAGACGATACGTTGGTGGTAATGGTATTGGTAATAGTTCCGTAATAGCCGTTAGAGTATGAGTATTCAAATCGTTTAATATTTTGAAAATTAAGATATGAAAGGGCAAGTTCGAACCGAACATACCTGCCTTTCAGAGGATGGGCATACTTGAGTCCTTTAACGGAATAGTCCTGACCCAGGAAAAATTTCACCCCCGGTTTAATATATCCTCCGGAGTAAAAGATCTGATTAACATTGCTGCCATAACCATAGTAGTTGGAATTAAAGGAGTAATAATTGTCAAAAGAACTGTTTCTAAAAATGGGACTTTTATTCATAGAGTTATTAATATAACCGACTTCCACATCCATATTCATTCCTACTTTTATTACTTTTTCGTACGCCAGAGAGATCTGATTATTTACCAAACAAAAGGGACTAATTTTAATGACCTGCCTGTTTTTTATAATTTCTATGTGTTCATTCTCCAAAGACAACTCATCAGGTATAACAAGCTCTGTATA
>JAYSYG010000306.1:0-5258 GCA_043716685.1 Sphingobacteriaceae bacterium
CATTTTTACATGCCCGCTTAAGATATCGTACATATCCGGAATTATCTTAATGATAACTCCAAGATCACCAAGGTCGTTCACAATGTTCTTAATGTACTCGTGTTCCCAGCTTTCAAGGGCAACGATCACCTCTTCAATCTCGTGTTTTTCAATAATACTTTTTACATCGTGGTATTCTCCTAAATGCGGAAGTTCGGTCCTTAACTGCTCCGAATAGCCGTTTTTTCCTTCAATGTGAACAAACCCGATAAATTTATTTCCAATGCCATATTTAAGCGCATTTATCTCTTTAAACATCTTTAGTGCGCGTTCGTTGCTGCCAATAATAATGGTGTTGAAGCCAAACTCCCGCTTGTGTATTTTTTTATTGGTATTAGATGAAAGCAGCAGGCGGCAAAAAGCAGTGATTAAAAAATGTGAGGTAAATAAAACAAAATAGAGTTTGTAATAGAGCCGGTAAGAAACAACTGAATCATCGAGAAGTAGCACGAAAAAAAGAACCGTAACTCCTATAATAGATGTAGCCAGCAATTGCACAAACTCATTGATGCGCGATTTGCGAAGAACGTTATTATAAGATCCGGACAAATAATACACCAATACCCAGATGAGCGGTAAAACTACCACACTGATAAAATACTGGTCGTCAAAAATGTCACCGGGTATTTCTCCTGTTTTTAACGAATCTATCTGTGTTTTACGGTAATAGTTAAATAGCGTCCATGCCAGGGCCGCAGATAAGAGATCGGTTAAAATATAATAGAGTGTACGTAGTTTACGGCTCATTAAAGGTAAAGTAACTTTATATTATCTAAAAAAATTTGTTTGGTCTGCCCATTACTATCTTTTAAAATTTTAAAATAAACGTTAGATTTTAACGTAGCTAAAGAACTGGCGGCAACCGAAAACTGAATATAGATTTTATTCCAGCTAAGTTGTTTTTTGATTGTGATAGCAGGAATTTCAATGCCATCACTGCCAATTAACCCCACAATAAAATCAGTATCGCATTTATAGTCGATTTCAAGGTAAACGTTACCGCTTGATGTGGGCAAAATAAAACCATCCCCGGTGGAAACCATTCGTGCGGCAGTTCCCCCTGCGGGTAATGTGAATCTTAAGGATTTGCCCTCAAAACAATCTTCGGGCTGAGCCTTATCTAAAACGCCATCAAATCCGTCATTAACTATGGATGTACCAACAGTATTTTCAAAATTCTCCATCCAGGTAAAAGTAGTCGCGGCCTTGTATTTAAATACGAAACCACGTGTTACTGTTTTTCCTGATTCTACAAGGGTATCCAGGGTGAGAAAATCAAAGAAAGGGTAGGGGATCCGGGTATCGGATATTCCGTTATTTTTTATTCCTGCAAAAACGTTAATCTTTACTCCCTTACCTTGTGATACAACTGGCATCAGACTACCATTGGGATAGGTTCCCTGGTATTTGCCGTTCACATAAAGCCACAGGTCCGTTATTTTATGGCTTCCCGACCCATCACGCGAAGTGGTGGAAACAGTAATTTTTTCTTGTTCTGACTTAATAAAAAATGAAGAGTCTGCCGGTTGGTATTTTTTACAAGAGCTGAGCAAAAACAGGTGAGCCAATAAAATAAAAAGTAAAAATAATCTCATACAATGCCAATAAAATCTGTCTTGCGTCGTTTCAAAAATAATGAAATAAAACGGTTAACACTGTAATTATTTGATCTTACAGCTTAAGTTTTTCTTCAATATCAAAGGCTATTTCAAGTGTGCGTATAGCATCTTCTATACCCGCTTTTGTAACTTTATTCGAAATAACGTTAGTATGGAACGTATTCAATTCCTCATTTATTGCGTTTGTTGGTAAAATTATTGGATGTTCAAAAATGACTTCTTTTTTTTGCTGCCCGTTTCCCGGATCTATAATAAGGTTCTTCGATCTTGGGTCGGCATTTTTAATGCGAATAACCTCTGTTATTTTATCTAATAAATTAATACTCACAAGGTTATCTTTTGTGAACACTCTGAATTTGCGGCTACTCTTAAAGGCCATGCGGTTGGTGGTAATGTTGGCCACTGCCGAATTCTCAAATTCAATGCGGGCATTTACAATGTCCACTGTATTGCTCACCAACTTGCTTCCCGAAACATGTATTTTACGCACATTCGATTTTACAATGCTTAAAATAAGATCCAGGTCATGCATCATCAGGTCAAGCACCACTGAAACGTCTGTTCCTCTTGAATTGTATTGCGCCAGGCGGTGTACTTCTATAAAAACGGGATGCTCAGTATAAGGAAGTGCCGCAATAAAAGCCGGGTTATACCTTTCCACATGCCCTACCTGCAAAACTACGCCGGCTTCTTTCACGAGATTTTGCAGTTGTTTGGCTTCTTTTAGTGAAGAGGTTACCGGCCTTTCTATAAAAATTTGCTTTCCGGCAATGATGGCCTGTTTTGCAATTTCAAAATGGGTGCTGCTCGGTGTTACAATATCCACCACTTCTGAGTGTTCAAGTAATTCTTCCAGGCTGGTAAAGCCTTTAACATTATATTGCAGGGCAAGATCTTTTGTAAGTTTTTTATCTATGTCGTACACCCCAATAACATTCCAATCCGGATTTTCTTTCAAAAGTCGTAAGTGAATTTTCCCGATATACCCTAATCCTATTAAAGAAATATTTTTTACCATAAGGTTCAAAACTAAGTCTTTTAAAAAAGACCTGTTGGTAATTAAAATATAATTTTAAACACGCTGTGTTTATTACTGTTAGTTTTACTCACTAACTTAAAGCTGTGTTTTACAACGTTTCTAAAGAAGATGAATACCTTTTTCAGGGCAAGCGGAAACGTTTGGTTGAGATCTTAAAATCCAAAGGCATTAAAGATGTAAAGGTTTTATCTGCCTTAGAAAAAATTCCAAGGCATTTGTTTTTTGATACAAGCACGGCACGTCCTGCCTTGCTCGATCATGCTTATAGCGACAAAGCTTTGCCAATAGGAGCAGGACAAACAATCTCCCAGCCCTATACCGTTGCATTTCAAACGGAGCAGCTGGAGATCAAGGCAGGTGAAAGGGTGTTGGAGATAGGTACCGGTTGTGGCTACCAAACGGCGGTATTGCTGGAAGTGGGGGCAAAGGTATACAGCATCGAGAGACAAAAGACATTGTTCGATAAAACAAAATTATTCCTTCCCTATATCGGGTATTCGGGCGCAAAACTTATCTACGGAGATGGCTACAAAGGCCTGCCGCAGTTTGCACCATACGACAAAATAATCGTTACCGCGGGCGCTCCTTACATTCCTAACGATTTGCTTATTCAGCTAAAAGTAGGGGGTATATTGCTTATTCCTCTGGGTGAAGGTGAAACCCAGCAAATGGTATGGCTGAAAAAAATGAGCGATACTAATTTTGATAAAAAGGTACTTGGTAATTTTAAGTTTGTGCCGCTGCTGCAGAATAAATCCGGGAATTAATTTCGCCACAGATTCCGCAGATTTACAGTGTGAAGTAGTGTGTTTGAATTAGTCAAATTCTGACCCATCCGTGTAATCCGCGAAATCTGTGGCTTTAATTTTTAGATAGGTTCTAAAACAATGATCAATTAAATTTTCCCCTCTACACTAAAATGATTTAATTTGCGTTAGTTTGTAAAACGGGAAATTCCAGGTCTTTACTCTGGTAATTTTCCATTAAAAAAGACATAAAAACACTTTCAACATTATGAAGAAGCTACTCGCAATTTTATCTGTATTTATAGCTGGCTCTGCCTTTTGCCAGGATCTGACTTCCAAAAACGGCGAACCTATTTTGCCACAGGCCAAAGACTGGAGCATTGGTCTTGATGCAACACGGTTGATTAAAAACGCAGATTTTAATTTTGTTTCCACATCGCAGGCAATCACTGCAAAGTATTTTAAAGATGCTAACACTGCTTACCGCATTGGGGTGCGTATTGGATTAAACAGTTGGACAACCAAGGCGATGGTACCTGACAGGGTAGCCGGGACAAGTTCCGTTATTGCTTATCCCGCTGCAACTACAATGAAAGAAAATACCTGGAAAAGAACTTCCAGTGCTATTGGTTTAACCTTTGGAATAGAGAAACGCCGCGGCGTGACGCGTTTGCAGGGAATCTACGGAATAGAAGGAGGACTTTACATTTCGGGTACGAAAGATAAATTCAGCTATGGTAACAAATTAAATGCAACCTCATCTCCTCAAATGGTTGTAGACCCCAAGGGTGATGCGATGAAAAGTCCGTATTTCGGTAATGCAAATAACATTGATACATTACCAATGATTCAGGGAGTGCAGGGACCTGCGCGGATTACCCAGCGTAAAAATGGAATTTCACTTTCACTTGGTGCGCGTGTATTTATGGGCGCGGAGTTCTTTGTCCTTCCTAAAATGAGCCTTGGAGGTGAATTTGGCTGGGGCTTCGGCGTTTCAACTGCAGGTAGAAGCGAAACAAAGCTTGAATCTATTGGTCAGTCGAATGTGCAGGGCCAGACAGGGGCCTCTGTGAAAATTACAACAATTGATGGCGGTACCACTAACCGCGTAGGTCTTGATACCGATAATGCAAACCTTATCGGAGGACTCTCTGCCAGCCTGCGTTTAAATCTTTATTTTTAAAGCGAACCTGCCCCCTCTGGGTCGCTGACCCGATAGCTATCGGGTTGTCGAAGCGCCCTTTCGGCGCAGTGTCCCGCTACATCGTCTTTAAACTGGTGTCTCGCCAAAGTAAATTGTTACGATATCATAAAACTACAATCTACAACACAACCTTAATTTATTACAAGACCATTCTGACGAGTGGTGTAATAGTGAGATCGGAAAAATCCTTCTTCAAAAATTTATAGTAAGCCGTAATACCTATCATAGCGGCATTGTCAGTGCAGTATTCAAATTTTGGAATAAATGTTTTTATATTAAGTTCTGCTTCAAGTTCTTTAACCTGTGTTCGCAAACTCGAATTGGCCGAAACTCCACCTGCTATTGCTAATTCATGGATATCGGTTTCCTTAAGCACCTGCCTTACATTTTTTAAAAGAACATGAATTAAATGGTGTTGGTAGGAGGCACATATATCCGCCAGGTTCTCCGCAACAAAATCAGGATTTTTCTGAACATTGTTTTGAATAAAATAAAGAAAAGATGTTTTGATCCCGCTGAAACTGTAATCATTTCCCGGGACTTTCGTTTGTGCAAACGTAAATTTTTTTTTGTCACCTTCCTTGGCCAGCTTATCTATTACCGGTCCTCCG
>JAYSYG010000307.1:0-1637 GCA_043716685.1 Sphingobacteriaceae bacterium
TGCATAAAACCGCTAATGCCGCCCAACGCCTCGCGTTAGGAATGGCAATGTGTGTTGTTGTTGTTTCCATTGTTTTTTCTGCAAAACTATCTTGGATAAAGGCCATCGGTGTTGCACCATAACCAATAAGTTTTACAAGATTTTAGGGCTTTACTCTTTAAAGGCTTATGCTTATCTTCGCAGCACGATGAAACTTTCTGTAAAAAATATGGTTTGTAACCGTTGCATCATGGTGGTGAAATCCATTTTTGAGAAGCATGGACATTCTCCTGCAACAATTACTCTTGGTGAGGTTACCTTACAGGATTATTCTATCACTAACCCAACTCTAAAAATCATTGATCAGGAATTATCTGATATGGGTTTTGAAAGAATAGACGATAAAAAGGTAAGGATCATTGAAAAGCTCAAGAATATTATTGTGAGCAAAATACATCATACCGATTACGTGGACGTGAAATTTAATTGGTCAGCGGTTTTATCTGATGAACTTCACCTGGACTATAATTATCTCAGTACACTTTTTTCTTCCGTGGAAGGCATTACGTTGGAACACTATATTATTAAGCAGAAAATTGAACGGGTAAAGGAACTATTATTCTACGACGAGTTAAACATGAGCGAAATTGCCGACAAGCTTGGTTATAGCAGTGTACAACACCTATCGAATCAATTTAAAAAAATGACGGGTTATACACCATCGCAATTTAAAAAATCACATCCCACTGAGCATTCCAGGAAAAACCTGGATTCCATTTAACGTCAGAAATTATATAACAATTCCCAGAAGTTATATAATGACATAGATTTACCCTAGTTTACTTTTGTTCCTATAATTGTTTAAAATGGAACAGATAGAAATAATTTTAGTAAAGGGTATGGTATGCAACCGTTGTATCATCGCCCTGCGGCAAGCCATTGAAGACAAAGGTATGCGCGTGAACTCAATTGAACTCGGCAAAATAAGTGTTTTTAAAACCGCTGACTTCTCCCATTCTCTATTATGTACGGAAATTTCAACCCTTGGATTTCAGATTCTGGTAAAGAAACAAGTTAAAGTAGTCGAACGTATTAAGGAATCTGTTGAGCGCTATGTTTCATCAACTGAAAATAAACTGAAGTTCTCAAAACTGCTAAGCGGTGAATTAAATATGAATTTCGATCAGCTAAGTGGTATTTTCTCCAACCAGGAAGGAATGACACTTGAGCATTATATCATCCATCAAAAAATTGAAAAGGTTAAGCGCCTGCTCTCCAGCACAGAAACTTCCGTTACTGATATTTCTTACCAGGCTAATTACAGCAGCGTTCATCATCTTTCGCGCCAGTTTAAGGAAATAATTGGTCTTAACCCCTCGCAATACCGGGAAATTGCCCAACAGAAAAAGATATAAATTAATATGGTAATTCTATAAAACATTCCCTTGCAAACCATTGTACCTTTGAACTGTCAAAACGATATAAAATGAGCACTACTATAAAAAAACAAAACTTTCCTATTCTCGAAATGACCTGCGCTGCCTGTGCAGTGAGTGTAGAGTCCATATTAAAAAACACCAAAGGTGTAATAAATGCAAGTGTTAATTATGCCAATCAGCAAGCACAGGTGGAATGGTTTGCAAGGGAATGTTTTATAG
>JAYSYG010000308.1:0-5240 GCA_043716685.1 Sphingobacteriaceae bacterium
AGCGCAGCTTGTACTCTCCTATTTAATTCTCCAGGTAAAATGGGACCAGCCGCGGATAACCCTCGTGTGTATGCCTGTGCTGTTAATATTAATGTTTTACGCTATTTACAGCCTTACACTTAAGCCTGGCATTGGTCAGACAATTTATATATTTATCGCCGCACTTGTTATAGGTTCTGTGTGCATTTCCTCATTTAAGCGTGGCTTTAAAAATATACCAATCATTCAGAAAAATCTGAAAGGTGATAAATATTTTGGGTATACGCAGGACTGGCAGAACTTCTTAAAATGCAGCGAATGGTGTGCCGATAGTCTCGATGCGAACAGTCTTGTAGCAAGCAGGAAAGCTCCTATGAGTTTTGTATACGGGAAAGGAAAAAAATTCTTTCCGATCTATAGCGTTATATTCAGGGACTCCACCACAAAGATGTCAAACCCCGACAGTGCTTTAGCTTTTTTCAAAAAGAATAAAGTAACACATGTGATGCTTGCCAACCTGCGTGCAAACCCGAACGATCCGGCTATGGGCATTATTAATACCGTACACCATATTTTTATACCGATCATAGAGGCCTATCCTAATAAATTAAGGCTCGTTCACAAAGAAGGTGTTTATGAGGAAACAGAACTCTATGAAATTATTTATTAATCCAATCAGGCAAACTTTACTCATTTATAAATTATTAAACTCACATGTCCTTTAGCATTAAACTTGGTAATTTTCTATACAAGAATGCCTTTACACTTTACAGGCCGCTGTACACCAGTTTTAAAAACAGGCAGGATGCTTTTGAATTAAAACTGCTTGAAAAATATGTAAAACCAGGGGATGTTGTACTCGACATTGGTGCCAATATTGGCTATTACGCCCTTATTCTTTCTGAACTCGTGGGTAAAAAAGGACGCGTGCATTGCTTTGAGCCCGACACGAAAAATTATGGTCACCTCGAAAAAGCTACTTTGCCATCGGGAAATATATTCATCAACAACAAAGCTGCGGGATCTAAAACGGAGACTATAAAAATTTATACTTCCAAAAACCTTAACGTTGATCACCGCACTTACAAACCGGAGGAGTATGACCAGGAGTTTGCAATTGAAGCTATCAGCATGGACGACTATGTTTTGAAAGATCTAAAAGAAGAAGGCGGTCGCGTGGATTTTATCAAGATGGACATACAGGGCTTTGAAATGCAGGCCATACAAGGAATGGAGAAGTTATTAAAAAAGAATACCGACCTGAAAATTATTTCTGAATTCTGGCCATACGGCCTTAAAAAGGCTGGCAGTTCTATTACCGAGTACTTTAACTTTTTAACCGAACACGGATTTATCTGTTATCTGCTCAAAAAAAATTCTCTGGAAAAACTATCCCTTGAGAAATTGCCATCACTGGAAAGTTTAGGCGAAGAACATTACTTTAATATTTTTGCAAGCCGCAGCGATGTTTAAAAAGTACACCCTCCCCTACGACCTCGACGATCCGAGAACAACACTGGCTCACAGGGATATCATCCTGGAAAAGCCATTTTTAAAACGTTTGTATCTGGACTGGTATAAGGTATTTATTGCAGAATCAAAAAAAATAAAGAATGGTAAATACCTTGAAATAGGATCGGGCGGAGGATTTTTAAAAGAAGTTTTCCCGGAAGTAATTACCTCAGATATTTTAAGTTTGCCTAATGTTGACCAGGTTTTCAGTGCAGAAAAACTTCCGTTTAAAGACAAGGAACTTGCAGCGATCATGATGCTGAATGTGTTTCACCATATTCCAAAGCCATATTTATTTTTAAAAGAGGCCCAACGTACTTTGGTAAGCGGCGGTATAGTTATTATGACAGAACCGGCGAATAGCTCACTCGGAAGATTTATTTACAAACGTTTTCACCATGAACCTTTCGAAGAAAAAGGTAGCAGGGAAATAGAAGCCGGAAACCCTTTATCCAACAGCAACCAGGCACTACCTTACATTTATTTTGAGAGGGATCTCGATCTTTTCAGGAAAGAATTTCCGCAGCTAAAGATCAGGTCGATCCGGTACCACTCCCCTTTTTCTTATGTTATTAGTGGCGGCGTATCACGCAGTGCAATGCTCCCTTATTTTATGTACGCTCTTGTAAAAGGGGTTGAATGGATCCTGTCTCCTTTTTCAAAACAACTGGGTTTATTCTGCACAGTGGAACTGGAAAAGTTATAAATTTTATCAATTCAGGATGATCATACGATCTTCTTTCTATGGCTATACCCAAATCACATAATCAGCCGGTTCAGCAGAGCAGTCCTTCTTTTTTCTGGCCTTTGCTTATTATCCTGCTGTTTTTTTCTGCACTCTGTATTTACACGCCTCACACTAAAAATTATTCCATCTTTAACCGCACATGGGGATTTGATCATATTCTTTTTTATGGCACCCCAGCAAAGATCTCCTTTTTCCTTGTGTGCTTTGCTATTATTCTCCCCTACACCAACAATCTCATCCTGACTTTACTTTCAAAGTTTGCAGAGATCCTCTCACAACTTAGCAGAAAAAAGATCCTCCTTTTTCTCCTCGTTTCCATCTTATCATTTTTACTGTTTTACCTGCTGAATGTAAAGTATTTTTTTCTTGGTGATTTTAACATAAGGATGATGCAAACTATGAAAAAGGAGTTTGTCGCAACGGAATACCTGACCATGCGTTTACTGTATTCTTTTACAACATTCGGGGCAAAATACGGCTACACACACGAACAACTCTTTAAGTTATACAGCTATATTGCCGGAGGATTTTTTATTTTCATCTCTTTACTAATAGCCGACCTTGCGGGTAAAACAACCTTTCAAAAAATTGTTTTCTTTTTGGCGCAGAGCTGCACATCTCTCCTACTAGTATTCTGCGGTTATGTAGAAGTATACGCTACCCCTGTTGTCCTCTTATCTCTCTATATCTATTTTGGCTTAAGGTATTTAAAGTCTGGTAAGGGCTTTCTGTTCGCATTATTATCTCTGATTTTGGCTATTGGCAGTCACGTGCTGTGCCTGGCAGCTTTACCATCCTTACTTGTGGCCTGGTATTTTAATAATAAAACCAAAGTATCCTTTGTTAATTCATTGCGAAACAGAGACGTTGCATTTGCCCTTTCTTCTTTAACGCTCTTGACTCTCGTTATTGCCTTTAAAGCAAAAAGTGGTTTTTTATTAACTGTATCACCTCCACCCAGCCAGCCAAAATTATTAACCCTTTTCGACTTCAGGCATTTCTGGGAATTGCTTAACGGGCAAATTCTGTGCAGCGGACTTTCGATCATTTTTATTTTTATTCTATTGATGAAAAGTATCCGGGAGAAAAAACAATTATTTTCAGAACATTATTTTTTATTAAGTATCAGTGGTTGTTTTTTACTTTTAATAGTTGTGGCTAATTTACAAAGAGGTAGCGGAGATTGGGATATTATGGCTTTCCCGGCTGTGAGTCTTAACCTGATAACAGGAATGCTCATCATTCACCTGTATAAAACACACATCTATATTGCTCATTATCTTGTTGTTGTTATTTTTTGCCTGAATGCACTGAACGCCTTTTTATGGCTGCAGGTTAATCATACCGACAGATCTATACACAAAATAGAACGCATGCTGGTGACCGATCCCGGCACTTATTATACCGCGAGGATAACGGGCGTAATACAACTTGCCCTCACATACACGAACAACAAACTTCCCCGTGAGGCAGAAAGAGCAGCCTTAATGGCGTGTAACTTGGGAGCGCAGGATGATGTGAGGTCCTGCGTGATGTACGCGATCAGCCTCAAGAACTCAGGCAAGTTCGAAGAGTCAAAAGTATTTTTTGAAGAACTCATTAATACCCGTACACCCTATATTTATGAAGCATACCTCTATATTTTAGAGTATTGTGAAAAAAAAGACGACGGAATTAAGTTTGATTTTTACATCAATAAATTTTTTGATTCCTTTATTCAAAACCCAAACGCATTTATAAGTAATGTGAATTTTAAACCGCATGTAATGATAAAAATGTTTGAAATTCTATATAAACTTACCGAACCTAAAAAAGACACAATACGCTTAACTCAAATAAATACTGTAATTGAGGGACTAAAAGGGCTGAAACCAGTGTACAACAAAAAGTAATATATGAACAAGCCAGTTAACTTTGCCCTTATCATCCCCCTCGCAAACGAGGCTAAGGAATTTAAATTGCTTGTAGAGGCCGTATCAGACACGTTGACAGAATTAGCCTGCGGTACTGTTTATTTAATAGTAGATGACGCCTCAAAAGATAATACCCTTGACTTATGCAAAGAACTGAGTAAAACAGACACGCGCTTTATTACAGTATTTGAACCCCTTAACAGGAATGTTGTAGATGCATACCTGCGCGGCTATAGGGAAGCTTATGAAAGGGGACATGAATTTATCATTGAAATGGATGCAGGTCTTTCTCACGATCCTGCAGCACTTCCTCTTTTCCTCGATGCGTATACATCCGGCTATGATTGCGCCTTCGGAAGCAGGTTTATGAAAGGCGCTTCAATGAGTGATTCTGGCTTTAAACGTAAGTTTTTATCTCTTACCGGCACAATTTTGTCAAACGTTATGCTGGGAACAAAACTGCGTGATATGACTTCCGGTTACCAGGGGTTTAAACGTGCAATTGTAAAACAGGTGCTGGATCGGGGCCTGTTATCGAAAGCCCACTTTTACCAGACGGAGGTGCGTTATTTACTGCGTAAAAAAAGTTATGTAGAGATTCCCATTCATTACAGAGCTCCTTCTCCAAGCGTTTCGCAAGGCGCCATAATGGATTCCATCAGATTACTGTTTTATTATTTCCTTAAAAGGATTAGCTTTAATGCACAAATTATCCGCTAATCTTTATGAACCAAACTACCTGTTTAGTTATCACCTCTATACAAAGTTCTGAGAATAAGGTCCTGAAGGGATATGCGGCCAGCTGTAAAGAAAACAACATTGGTTTTATTGTTGCAGGAGATACAAAAACTCCAAAAGATTTTAAATTGCAAAACTGTGAATATCTTGGAATAGAAGAACAGGAAGCGCTACCTTTTACGCTTGCAAAACTTCTTCCCCATAAAAATTACGCTAAAAAAAACATTGCCTATTTACAAGCTATAAGAAAAGGAAATACCATTCTCATTGAAACAGACGATGACAATCTTCCTTTAACGGAATTCTGGAACACGCGTAGCCCTGAAGTAAAAGGAGATCTGGCCGATAAC
>JAYSYG010000309.1:0-1635 GCA_043716685.1 Sphingobacteriaceae bacterium
TGAATGGACTGTTGAAGAAGTTAGGCTGCAAGGCGGTTGATATTGTGAGAAAATCAGAACAACTTTATGAGGAGAAATTCGCGGATAAAAAATTAACGAATGCACAGTGGATAAAAATCTTGTGTGATTATCCGATTTTAATTGAGCGGCCAATTATTGTGGATGGTGAAAAAGCCATTATTGGGAGACCTCCTGTGTTGGTTCTTGAAATGATAAAGAAGAAAAGGTAGTGTAGCGCAACGCTATTTTATAACCAGCTCTTTCAATAAAACAAAAATTCCAACTGAGAGTGTGAACCAGCCAAAAGCAGGTTTTAATTTGTTCGAAGATACTTTCCCTGCTAACATACTTCCCAGCAAAATACCCGCGATAGCCATTACTGAAATACTGATGAGGAAAAGCCAATCGATTTTCTGTGTGCCGATGTTCCCTGTAAATCCAACAAGAGAATTGATAGCGATGATGCATAAAGATGTTCCGATTGCTTTTTTAAAATTGAGACGTAAAAAGAAAATTAAAACCGGGACAATTATAAAACCTCCACCTGCGCCTACAAACCCCGTAATAAAGCCAACGCAGATCCCGAGAAGGATCACAAATGGAAGACCCATTGGGCTTTTTGCGAACTCATCCCATTTAACCTGGCTTGTACTGTTTGGTTTCCGTTTACGGATCATACTTACAGATGAACTTAAAATGAGGAGAGAGAAGACAACCATGATCAATACATTTTTTGAGATTTGCATGTTTAGAATGTAAATCTCTGCGGGTATTGAAGGCATTACGAATTTCCTGACACAAAATACTGTGATCAGAGAAGCCAGAGCAAACTGGTACAGCGCTTCGCCGCTTATTTCTCCTTTTCTTAAATAAGAAATTGCGCCAATGAGCGAGGTGAGTCCGACAATAAATAACGAATAAGTAGTTGCATCTTCAGCGGGATAATAAAGGATATACCTTAAAACTGGTACCCCGAGTATAGAGGCACCGCCGCCGATCAATCCGAGAATCAATCCAATAATTAAAAATGCTATGAAACCTAAGATGATCAATGTGTTTTAATAATTGTATCGATACTTAGTTCCTTAAGTTGTTCTTCACTTATTTCGGAAGGCGCATCTATCATGACGTCACGCCCGGAGTTATTTTTCGGGAAAGCAATAAAATCGCGAATACTTTCGGCCCCACCAAATAACGAACACAGGCGGTCGAATCCAAAAGCAATTCCACCATGCGGAGGAGCTCCAAATTCGAAAGCATTCATTAAGAAACCAAATTGTTTTTGCGCGTCTTCTTTTGTAAAACCAAGCACCTCAAATATTTTTGCCTGTAAGTCTTTGTTGTGGATCCGGATACTTCCACCGCCTACTTCCACACCATTAATAACAATATCGTAGGCATTTGCCCTAATGGCTCCGGGATCAGTGTTTAATAATTCAATATCTTCCGGCTTTGGTGAAGTAAAAGGATGGTGCTTGGCATGCCAGCGTCCTGCAAGTGATGCCAGTAAATTCGGATCACCTTCGTTCCATTCGAGCAGCGGAAAATCAAGCACCCACAGACAGGAAAATTTATTTTTGTCTCGTAATCCTAATCGGTTACCCATTTCGAGGCGCAGTTCGCTCATGGCCTTGC
>JAYSYG010000310.1:0-1632 GCA_043716685.1 Sphingobacteriaceae bacterium
GTGCATTTACAGGAATTTTTTGAAAGTTAGCACCCAAGCGGTAACGCTGCGTATCAAAATAACTAAACAAACGACCCTGCAATAATCTGTCTTCCGAAGGTTCAATACCCGGTACTAAATCAGCTGGAGAAAAGGGTTCGTTCAACACGAAGCCAGGCGGAGAACTACTCAAGATGCAATGCGAGAGTCGGCAAAAACATGCCACCTCTTCATTATACCAAACGAAGTTTCATTTCTCAGCCCCCCCCTTTTAGCATACTAAAAAGTTTGTTTGGTGTACTTTGAACCACAGGAAGCAGAAAAAAGCCCTGCTAAAAAAGCAAGGCATTAATTATTTTTATTTGATCAGTCTTCGGTTGTTGTTTCCCTGTGTTCGGTAACGGTGGTTACTTCAACTACTTTGGGTTCTGGCTTGGGTTCTACTTTTTCGGTTGTAACCGTCTTTTGGGTATGTGTTGCACCATCACCGGAATGATCTGTAGTTGTTGTTTCTGTGGTTACCTTTTTTTCGTGGTCCATTTTGGCTGTTTTTAAAGTGAATAATAATGAACACGAATAGGCTAAAATTGTACCGAAAAATGGGTGAGTCAGGATTTCAATCGAGCAAGCAACTTACTGTGTAAAATACGTACTTTATTCTTCGAAAACGTTCTATGTTATTTTGATGTGATGCGAGTATTACGAATAAGGGCAAGTGGTTTTAAACTTTCACAATTATTATAATTAGGTTATAACGGGATCGGAGCGAAGGGTTCGTGCAACACAAGGCCGGGCGGTAGAGACTGGCACTACCAATTGCTTTAATTATTTTTCGAAAATTTTCTGTTAAAGGAATGTGCTTTATCTAAACGAGCTACAGCGGGGGAGTAAGGGAGGAATGTACCTAGTTCTAAAATAACTACCACATAATACCGAAAAACTTTATCCTGTCATGCTAATAGTCTGAATTCTTCTTACAGACTTATATCTAGAAGACTGTATCTGCCACAGTGACTTTGGAGATGCGGTATTTTCCGTAATAATTCGTTTAAAGACACTTATAAAAATGTTTTAATAAGTTGAATAACTTACATTAGTATAAATACAATGAAAATATTTTTAAACAAGAGTTTTTCTATAATTCATTTATCAAAAATTTTGTTTTAAAATAAACGGACGAGCCGAACACCGTTTTTAAAAAGTAGGCAACATTAAATGTTTTTATTATGGCAACATTACTTTTGAAACAAAAAATTGGGGAATGGGGAGACCCTTTTACCGTTCCACAAAGCAAAACGGAGTGTAATGGATGGAACAGTGGGGACTGGCCTTGGGGTGGAGGGTGGAAAACTTGTGTAAGTTGGGGTACACAATGGAGGCATATGGAAGTGGAAGCATTTTTAGAATTCTATGGCCCTGATGATTTAACAGCAGATATACATTCTGCCATTAATACTTGTTTGACAGCAGCTATTGCCGCAGGAATCGCAGCAATACCCATTGGAGTTGCGACTGATGGTGCAGGTTGCGTAGCAGCAGCAATGGGAGCCTTTGGAGCTTGCATTGCAACTAAAGGCATTGCAGAATTTGAAAAATATTCATGTCAATTTACTACAGACTCATACTGGACAGATTGGGCATAATACCTTATTA
>JAYSYG010000032.1:0-2521 GCA_043716685.1 Sphingobacteriaceae bacterium
TGTGCAAGCGGCTCGCATTCTATTGGTATGGCTTACCTCATGATAAAATGGGGCTTACAAGATCATATTATTTGTGGAGGCGCACAAGAGGTAAATCCTTTTGCCTTTGGCAGTTTCGACGGGTTAAGCGCTTTTTCGATCCGCCAGGATGAACCGGCAAAAGCTTCCCGCCCTTTCGACAGAGACCGTGATGGCTTAGTGCCAAGCGGTGGTTCGGCAACTGTTATTTTAGAAGATTACGAATCAGCAGTAAAAAGGGGAGCACCTATTTTGGCAGAAGTGGTTGGTTATGGCTTTTCATCAAATGGGGAACACATCTCAAACTCCAGTTCCGACGGCCAGGTGCGTTCACTTGAAATGGCCATTAAAGACGCAAACATCGGTGCCGGCGATATTGATTATATTAATGCGCACGCTACCTCTACCCCAGGCGGCGATAAGGCGGAGGCAATTGCCATCGATCAGGTATTTGGTTCCAGTAAACCCCTTGTAAGTTCTACAAAATCTATGACGGGACATGAGTGCTGGATGGCGGGTGCGAGCGAAATAGTGTATTCGGTACTAATGATGCAGAATGATTTTGTGGCCCCGAATATCAACTTCGAAAATCCCGATGAAGCCTCTGCAAAATTGAATATAGCAACCAAAACTGTTGATAAAAAGATAACTACTTTTTTAAGTAATT
The DNA here is from genome assembly GCA_043716685.1 of Sphingobacteriaceae bacterium. GTDB lineage: Bacteria > Bacteroidota > Bacteroidia > B-17B0 > Aurantibacillaceae > Aurantibacillus. Next base: position 686 of record JAYSYG010000032.1, read on the forward strand.
CTTTCGGATTCGGCGGAACAAATTCAACTTTGATAATTAAAAAATACACACCACATTAGCACAATGACAAAAGACCTGATCATATCAAAAATAAACGAATTTTTAGTAGAGGAATTCGAAGTAGAAGGCAGTAAAATAGTTCCTGATGCCAATATGCGTGAAACACTTGACCTGGACAGCCTTGATTACGTGGACCTTGTGGTAGTGATCGAAAGCAACTTCGGTTTTAAAGTGGTGGGTGAAGACTTCGTCAACATTCATACGTTCCAGGATTTTTACGATTACTGCAATCAAAAAGTAAGTCAAAAAGACGCGGCTTAAAACCACCCTATGCCAGATAACAGCAAGTGGGAAGGAAGGACCAAGGGCGGATTAGGCGGGCATAAGATCTTTGTATTTATACTTAACACTTTCGGGCTAAACATCGCTTATTTCTTTTTGCGGTTTGTAGCCTTTTATTTTTTTGTCTTCGCCAGATCCACAAAAACCACACTCCGCTATTTCAGGGAAATTCACGGCTACAAAGGATTTAAGGCGTATACCGCTACCTATCAGAATTATTTTTTATTCGGTCAGGTATTATTGGATAAAGTGGCTTTGTTATCGGGTGTAAAAACCAATTTTACGATACACCACGAAGGACACAATGAGAATCTAACCGGCCTGAAAAGCTCAGGCAAAGGCAGCATATTGCTCAGCGCCCACCTTGGCAACTGGGAAATAGCCGGACAAATGCTCGAATCGCTCGACACGCATTTCAATGTTCTTATGTATGACAATGAGGTTGAGAAAATGAAGGAATACATGAATAAGGTGATGGGTAAAAAGAGCTTTAATGTGATCGCCATCCGCGACGGTGATATGAGCCACCTTGTAGAATTACACAAAGCGTTTAACAATAATGAATTGGTGGTAATGCATGGCGACAGATATCTTCCCGGTAACAGCACTATCGAAAAAAACTTTATGGGTAAACCTGCAAAATTTCCGGCAGGTCCTTTTATAATGGCCGCTAAATTTGGTGTCCCCATCACCCTCGTTTTTGCAGTAAAAGAAACAAAAAACCACTACCATTTCTTTGCACGTAAACCCATAGAAGTAAAAAGGGCGCGTACAAAAGAAGATACCGCGCTTGCTGTTAAACACGCCTCAGATGAATATGTAAGAGAGCTGGAAGGTATGCTTAAAAAATACCCGACACAATGGTTTAATTTTTATGATTTCTGGAAGTTATAATTATCAATAATATCCTGTCGGGGATTTAACTGTTTAAGTTTTTCTAACACTTTTTACAGTCTTAAGTGCTTTGTTGAAATTTCATTTTGTATTATATTTAAACTCCTGTTTTATGTGTGTGAGATGTCTATTTTTACTTTTGGTATGCCTTCAGGCCAGTGCTTTAAAAGCTCAAACCCGGTTTGACATTAACCGTGAAAATTTTTATAAGGTAATTACCGGCGGGAATTTAAAAGAAATTGATAACTCATTACGGGTACTTGATATGACTAAAGGAGCTGAAGCCTACAAAGGCGCCCTTCGTATGAAAAGGTCAGGTCTCACCACCGGAGCCAAAGAAAAGCTGAACTATTTTAAAGCCGGGCATAAAGAACTTGAATCGGCAATTGCCAACGACAGTACAAATGCAGAATACCGGTTTTTACGTCTCCTGATCCAGGAAAATGCTCCCAAAATAGTTCATTATACGAGTGAAATTAAAAAAGATGCGTTGTATCTTCGTAAACATTACAAAACCCTTTTGCCGGTTGTTCAAAAAGCACTATTGAACTATTGCAGCAGGTCAAACGAACTGAAGCAGGGAGACTTTAATAACTTAAC
>JAYSYG010000311.1:0-1631 GCA_043716685.1 Sphingobacteriaceae bacterium
AAAAATACTAATTATTAAACAAAAAGCCTATATTATCGGATCGGGTATTGCTGGTTTGGCATCGGCAATAAGGCTGTCGTGTTCCGGATACCATGTAACCGTGTTTGAAAAAAATGCCAGCCCAGGTGGAAAGCTGAGTGAATTCAGGCAAAGCGGCTATAGATTTGATAAGGGACCCTCTTTGCTTACTATGCCGGATTTAATAGACGAGTTAAAAATAATCAGTGGCTATGAAGAAAAATTCAGCTATTCTAAATTAGCTATACTTACTAAATACTTTTTTGAGGATGGCAGCGTGATCAGCGCCAGCGAATCAACTACCGATTTTGCAAAAGAACTCTCAGAAAAATTACAAGAGGACGGGTTGGCTGTAATACGCCATCTGAATAGAAGCGCCTTGTATTATAAGATTACGGCTGGTGTGTTTTTGGAGCAATCGATCAGCAGCCTGAGCAATTTTTTAAATCTAAAAACCCTAAGAGCAGTTTTTAACCTCTTTAAGTTGAATCTTCACCTTACAATGCATCAGCAAAATGCCAGGTCATTCAGAAATAAAAAAACAATCCAGATCTTTAACCGTTATGCTACCTATAATGGTTCCAATCCCTACAAGGCTCCTGCACTATTAAACATCATTCCGCATCTTGAATTTGGCTTGGGAGCATATTTGCCAGAGGGCGGGATGCACAAGATAACCGAGTATCTTTATAAAATAGCTTTACATTGTGGTGTTGCGTTTAAATTTAATGCAGAAGTTGAAAAAATAGCGGTAAATGGTACTCAACTGGAAGGGATAGTATGCGATGGAGAGTTATACAAAAGCACACTTGTGGTAAGTGATGCAGATATAAATTGTGTGTACAAAAAACTACTTCCTGAAAAATTTAGTCCTAAGAAATTACTTGCGCAGGAAAAGTCGAGTAGCGCCTATGTTTTTTATTGGGGGATCAAAAATAAATTTCCGCAATTAGATCTCCATAACATTCTATTCTCTGAAAATTACGAGGAAGAGTTCAAATGTCTTTTCCATGAAAATAAACCCTATACAGATCCCACAATTTATATCAACATTACCTCAAAACTGTGTTTGACAGATGCTCCTGAAGGATCTGAAAATTGGTTTGTAATGGTTAATGTGCCACACAATAAATCTGGCACGCCGGTTACTTATAAGGAGGAGATCAGAAAAAACGTGATCGCAAAAATTAACCGCATACTAAAAACCGATATTGAAAAACTCATAGAAACAGAAGGTAAACTCGACCCTTATGCGATTGAAACACAAACTTCCTCCTTTGGCGGATCATTATATGGCAATGCAAGTAATAACAAATTTTCGGCTTTTTTACGCCACCCCAATTTTAGCCGTAAGATCAAAGGGTTGTACTTTGTTGGAGGCAGCGTTCATCCAGGCGGTGGAATCCCGCTTTGCTTGTTAAGCGCTAAAATTACCTCAGATATGATCACTAAAAAAAATAATGCATAAGACCATAAAAACATACCTGCTTTACTTTCTGATTCTGGTTTACGTTTCCGGCGCAATTGGTATGTTATTTAACCCCTCTTTCTTTTTGCCGTTTACACCTTATACACTTATTTTGACGGCTTTTGTTTTCTTAATATTTCAGCCC
>JAYSYG010000312.1:0-1631 GCA_043716685.1 Sphingobacteriaceae bacterium
CGGCAGGGCTTTTTCCGTTTTTGGTAAATGCTAAAAACTAATAGTAATAATTTACAGTCGATGCTTCCCCGTTAAATTACAAGCATTAAATTTGTTTAATCGAAAAAATAATTGAGTCACTTAATATGTTACAACTTACCTATATCCGCGACAATAAAGAAGATGTTTTAAAGCGTTTGGCAATTAAGAATTTTAAAGATGCGGAAGCGATCATTAATTCAGTGATCGATCTGGACAATAGCCGTAAAGCCGCTCAAAAGGAGGCCGATGATACTAAGGCGGAAGCCAATGCACTGGCCAGGCAGATCGGTGATCTTATGAAGTCCGGCAAAAAGGAAGAGGCCGAAGTTCTGAAAGCTAAAACAGCGGAATTAAAAAACTTAGAAAAGACGTTAGACGAGAAACAAAAAAACATTGAAGCCGAAGTTCACAAATTACTGGTAACGGTTCCCAATTTGCCGAGTTTATCTGTGCCCGCAGGAAAAACCCCGGAAGATAATGAGGTGGTATCGGAAGATGGTGCAAAGCCAACCCTGCATGCCGGCGCACAACCGCATTGGGAGTTGACAAGCAAATACGATATTATTGATTTTGAGCTGGGCGTTAAATTAACTGGCGCAGGTTTTCCGGTGTACAAAGGAAAGGGTGCTCGTTTACAAAGGGCTTTGATCAATTTCTTTTTAGACAGGGCAACCGCAAAAGGATACAATGAAGTTCAGCCACCGATTTTGGTGAATGCTGACAGCGGTTATGGCACTGGTCAATTACCGGATAAAGAAGGGCAAATGTACCATGCGACAGAAGATAATTTGTATTTAATTCCAACAGCTGAGGTACCTATTACCAATATTTACAGGGATGTTATTTTAAAAGAAAGCGATTTCCCGATAAAAAATTGTGGGTACACCCCTTGTTTCAGAAGGGAAGCGGGAAGTTACGGAAAAGATGTACGTGGTTTAAACCGCCTGCATCAATTTGATAAAGTAGAGATCGTACAAATTGCACATCCAACTGAAAGTTATAAAATTCTTGAAGAAATGAGGGATTATGTGGCTGGTCTTTTAAAAGAGTTGGGCCTGCCATTCCGTGTATTAAAATTATGCGGAGGGGATATGAGCTTCGGAAGTGCATTAACATATGATCTTGAGGTGTGGAGTGCAGCGCAACAACGCTGGCTTGAAGTAAGCAGTGTAAGTAACTTCGAAACCTTTCAAACCAATCGTTTAAAATGCCGCTATAAGGATGACAAAGGTAAAACGCAGCTGGCGCATAGCTTAAACGGCAGTGCATTGGCCCTACCACGAATTGTTGCAGCCTTGCTGGAAAACAATCAAACCGAAGCCGGAATTAAAATACCGGAGGTGCTTATACCATATTGTGGTTTCGACATAATCAGTTAATGAGAGAAATTTCTTATACAACCTGCTTAATTATTGCCATTGTTTTTTTTGGCTCCTGTAATAGAGCTGGGATGTATGAGGAAAAAGAAAAAACAGTGGACAGTCTTAGCGGGGCAGTCAACTCTATTGTTAAAGAATTAAGAAACAGTGACACGCTGGTTTTACAGAGATCTATTGCACGCTACACCTGGTACAGGCAATTCATTGAGCAAAATGTGAACGATACGATCA
>JAYSYG010000313.1:0-1630 GCA_043716685.1 Sphingobacteriaceae bacterium
TGGATCCTGAATTCAAAAAATGATTCGCTTGAAAATTTATGTGCGTACATCCGCGAATACGCTCTGAAATATTTTGAACACCTCGATGTTGTAGTGCAAATTGAATTTCCAGAAAAGATCAGTTCCGCGAAATTGTCGGAAGACCAGCGCCGGAATATTTTACTGGTACTCAAAGAAACATTTAATAATTGTAGTAAGCACAGCTTTTGTTCACGTATCAGTATAAAAATGTCAGAATCAGGCGGCATTGTTTATTTTACTATAAATGACAATGGAAGAGGTTTTGATAAAGATAAGATCCGCAGCTTCGCAAATGGTCTTCACAATATGAAGAAAAGAATGGCGGACATCAACGGAACTTTTTTGATCAGTTCGGCTTTAATGGAAGGAACCACCTCTGAATTTAAATTTGCAGTGTAACACTTTTTTGTGATGGCATTTAAAAGGAAATAAATTTAGCTTTACAGTAACCGTATGATATCAGTTGTTATAGTTGAAGACATAAAAGAAATTCGCGAAGGACTTAAATTGCTCATAGATAGCAACCAAGGTTTTGAATGTCGCTATACATTTTCATCTGCCGAAGAAGCCCTTGTAGAAATCCCAAAATTAAATCCAAACGTAGTGCTTATGGATATTCATCTTCCTGGAATTTCGGGTATTGAATGCGTCCGGCAACTAAAACCCATTACTAAAGACAGCCTGTTCATCATGAGTACTGTTTACGAAGACGATGACAACATCTTCGAATCCTTAAAAGCAGGCGCTTCCGGCTATTTACTAAAAAAAACAAGTCCATCCAGAATCCTGGAGGCGATTACTGAAGTGATGGATGGTGGCTCTCCCATGAGCGGGCAGATCGCAAGAAAAGTCATCGCCTCTTTCCAGAAAAAAGACAGCATCGATGCCTCCGAAATTCTTACCAATAAGGAAAAAGAAATTCTGAAAGCGCTCGCAAAAGGACTTCGTTACAAAGAAATCGCCGCTGAAATGACCATCAGCATGGAAACCGTTCGTAGCCATGCCCGCAATATTTACGAAAAACTACAGGTTCAAAGCCGTACTGAAGCACTTAATAAAATATACGGCAAAAAATAAATCACATCCCGAACGTGGATGTTCCGAATTAAGCTTATACACAAGATCTCTATTTCTAAATTAATCTCTTTAATCATGCCAACCTGCCGAAATATATTTTGGGATTGAACTAAGTACATTTTCAAAATGATAGTATATGCGCTCCATTCATTTCTAACACTTTTTTGTGATTGTACATTCTCCCTCTACCAAATAGCTTTGTATCATAAAATTATTGCCACTACAACTGAGATGAAAAGATCAAGACATATACAGCTATCTTCTAGTTCATTACTTCTGTTCTTATTAATAGTCTATCAACCACAATTAAAGGCTCAAAGCTTTAATAAAGGAACCGTTGCAGTAAATGCAGGTGTTGGTTTTATTAGCACGATACGCTATTATTCCGTAAGTGGACTTCACAGAACACCGGTATTTTCTCTTAGCGGTGAATATGGAATTATGAAATTGGGTCCAGGCGTGCTTGGCGGTGGTCTGGCATTTGGTTACCAATCGGCCTCTTACACGTCAAACTACGGTTCACTGTATTATA
>JAYSYG010000314.1:0-1630 GCA_043716685.1 Sphingobacteriaceae bacterium
GATTCAAATGTGTCATAGTGCATTCCAATGATCTTGTTACAGGCAATAAAATCAGAGGCCAGGATCGCATTGTCAACTCCCATCGTAAAATTGTCCCCAATTGGCAAAAATGCAAAATCAATTTTCCTGTAGTTACCAATCAGTTTCATGTCATAGGTCAGCGCTGTATCTCCGGCATAATAAAAGTTCCCTTCACTGCTTTCTATCACAAATCCCATCGCATTGCCACCATAACTGCCATCTGGAAGCCCGCTGCTATGCTGGGCCACCACGCATTTTATATTTCCAAAATCCAGTTTCACTTTTCCGCCAATATTCATTTTGTGGGTGTTCTCAACACCTTTTTTTTCAAGCCATAATCCAATTTCATAATTACAGATCACTTTTGCGCCAGTGCGTTTTGCGAGCGTTTCTGCATCTGCAATATGGTCCTCGTGCCCGTGTGAAATTAAAATATAATCTGCCGGTATCGTATTTACATTAATATTTTTCGATAATTTGTTAGGACTTACAAAAGGATCAAACACAATTTTCTTTCCGTTAATCTCCACCCCAAAACAAGAATGACCGTAATACGTAATGTTCATAAAATACACACAATTGATTAAAATTGCTGTTTGTAAAATTAAATTAATTACGGACTTTTCACGACCTTAGTTTTTAACAAAACGGTGAAAGAATTCACATTGTGTTGATAAATTTTTATGAAGAAAATAGTTGTTGTAAGCTGCACCAATCGCCCGAATAGTAACACCTTAAAGGTTAGTAAGATATACGAGAATATTGTGAGGTCGAAGAAGGTGGAAGTTGAAATTTTAGACTTTTGTAAATTGCCTGAAAACATCGCTTTTAGTGAAACGTTTGGCAACAGAACCGAACAATACGCCCGCTTAATCGATGAATTTGTAAGCTCCGTTTCCAAATTTATTTTTGTTGTTCCTGAATACAACGGGAGTTTCCCTGGCATTTTAAAAACATTTTTAGACAGTATGCATCCCCGGGAGTGGGCGGATAAAGATGCCTGCCTGGTTGGAATTGCGGATGGAAGGGCCGGTAACCTCAGAGGTCTTGAGCATTTAACGGGTATACTGCACTACCTGAAAATGCATGTATACCACGATAAATTGCCAATTTCAATTGTAAATAAGGTAATGGATCTTGATGGAAACTTTTCAGAAAACCAGATGAAGGCCTGCATTAACCAGGTAGATGGTTTTTTGAAATTCTAAATTTTCGCCAGGTATTTATTCAGCCAGGTATCTTTTAAGCACTGTTCCCAGGTTTGAAGTTCTGTTTCGTTGGCAACAGAGGTGTTGTAAACAGTCGTATTTTCTGATAAAACTCCCTGATCAAGCAATTCTTTTATTTTGGAAGAATGGACTATTTCAATACTCTCTCCATTTTTATATGCAACTAAAAAACGATTCAGGAGTTCTACACCAAACATTGTTTCTGTAACCTTAATAAAACGCGTGAGTTTATCTATGCTGCATCCACTGGCATTTGTGGTGTCTTCATCTACTTTTACAAGGACGATCCTTTTTTTGACGATCCCGAAACTGGCACTAAGCTTATTCTCATGGGCGGTCCAATGTTCTACAAATGTTTTACCGGCTTTTACTAATTGCTC
>JAYSYG010000315.1:0-1628 GCA_043716685.1 Sphingobacteriaceae bacterium
CCGGAGCATGCAGCTGAGTTGCTGGCAAAGGCTGAAGGTGGTATAATTAACCGTTGGGAACGATTGCTTGCTTTGAAATCGTTGTAAACAACAAGGCTGCTTCTAAAACAGCTTAACCGCTTATTTTGAAAAAGTGTTCATTCCTGCCAGGGATGAACACTTTTTACTTAAAGGTTGTTGTAATATTATCCTGGTAACAGCAACAAGAATTCTTAAAATGAAGACATGAGTGAAAAGGGTCTGAAATGGTTAACGATATTTTAACACGTTCCTTAACAAAAAGAAGATAAGATTTATGCAAATTCGAATTCGCAATTCAAATTACTATCGGAAGTCGCCGGGTTCGAAACAATACTGATCCAGTTGATCGTTTGTTATTTCGGCTACATCCACACTAAAGGAATAGGGCAGAATTAACAAAGGAACTTTGGCATCATCAGCCATTTGTTTACTGATACTGGCATGGAATAAGCGTTCAAAAAAGCCGTATCGTTTATGAACCAATGCCAGAATATCAGCTTTGCCGGAATTGGTTATCTCCATCAGACTTGCTTTTACATCATTGCCCTTGATGGTATGGTAAAACATGGTAGGATGATCCGGGCCTAACTGGTCATTTAACGAATAACCCATTGCCTGCTCTGACGCCGTGGCCGGAAATCCCGGCAGGGAAATATGGGTAACCGCTATAAGTGCATCAAAAGGGTTGGCAATATCCATCAGATATTGAATTACTTTTTGATTATTAAATGTAAGATCTGAAGCATAAGCAATAGTTTTAAGGCTTTTAAATTTCAGATTTTCGGGTACGAGTAATACCGGGCAATTTATTTTATCGAGTATAGCGTGGGTATGACTCCCAAATATAAACCGGCTTAGTCCATTTGATTTGTGTGCGCCAATAACCACCAGCCTGACCAATTTTTCTTCGATTATCTTTTCAGCAAACTGAACAATTGGACCAAAAGCAATAATATAATTGATGGAAGGAGTAAATTCTGTTGCATCAACTTCAGGTACTAATTTTTCAAGGCGTTTTGTCAATGCCTTCAATTCGGGTATGCGCTTGCTTTCTAAACCCAATTGATCTTCCAGAGGAAAATTAAGTTCTAAACCGGCGGTGGTATTGGTGCTTAATTCAAGTACATGGCAAAGCAATAAATTCGATTTGCTTTTTATCGCGATGTTTAATGCATACTCAGCCGCGTATTCTGCTCTGTTTGAAAGATCGGTTAGTACGAGGATGTTTTTCATTGATTGAGGGTTGGAGGAGCTTTGACTTCATTATCACTAAAATAGTGACAATGTAAAACTCGTACCTAAACTTCACATTTTAAATGACGGCCATCACATTTTGAAATGATTCTCAACCGTTTTTCAGAATAATTTTATGCCAGGTTGGTACAAAACCAGCTAAAGCCGCAAAAGTTTTGTCTGGCGGTCTTTGCGCATCGAGCTTTGCGATAAATGGCGGGACCCCGTTAATTAATCCCAATAAACTATATATGGTTATCAGGTTAACAATTCCATACACTGATTTGCAATTTCAAGCTCTTCATTTGTTGGAATGATAAACACTTTTGTACGGGCATCTTCTGTACCTATTTCTCTGATTGAAGATGATCTCG
>JAYSYG010000316.1:0-1626 GCA_043716685.1 Sphingobacteriaceae bacterium
TTTACGTTAAAGGCAGTACCAACATCTTCAATAATAATATCATCAATTGTAATTTCAAAAGGAAGCTCTTCATTATGCACCACTTCAAAATAGGCTTCCCCTTTTAGTTTTACTTCCCTTACATTTCCTTTCTGCACATAAGCAATTTCAGAGTTTTTATTAATGGTGACTTTTGAGCCATCCGGTAATTTTTGCTCCACCACTTTTTGGTGCGCCACTAAAATAAGCGGCGCAGGCTGATTATTATTAAATACGTAATTAACAAGCAGAGCGAGACAACAGATCAATACAATTGAGGCCGCCGCACGAAAGGCAGTGCGTTTAAATAAAGGAATAATCCTTGTTTCTTCCTTAAAGTTTTCTTCCGATGAAATTCGTGCATTCAGCTTATCCCAGGCTTTCACCGAATCCACTTTATGCGCTACCTTAAAACTATCTATCTGCGCAACTAGTTTTTTAGTTTCGTCAAAATAAAGCTTGTTGTCCGGGGATTCGTCCATCCAGCCTTCCAGCTGATCCACTTCCTCCCTGCTGGCTTCACCGGCAAGAATTTTTGCTATCAGATCGTCTATATGTTCCAAACCTTCATTCATTTTAATTGATAAAGAATAACCAGGTTACTAATGGCAAATAATCTTTTAATTGTCCCCGTAATAATTTCAGGGCCTTACCCATGTGGTTCTCTACCGTTTTTATAGAGATATCCAACTGTTCGGCTATTTCTGAATATTTTAAATTTTCAAAACGACTCAGTTTAAAAACATTTCCGCACTGTTCGGGTAAAGAAGCAATGGCCTCGTTTATGTGTTTTCCTAATTCCTTGGCCTCCAGCACCCGGTCACTTCCATCAAAACCGCCGCCCATCGTGCTTTTGTAATCTGCTGCGTATACTGCCCGCACTTTGCCGTGTTTTATCTTGTTCAGGCAATCGTTGTGTACGGCCCGATAGGCATAGGATTTAAAGGAACTCGTAATTTGTAAAGCTTCCCGTTTACTCCAGATATTAAAAAATGTATTTTGTACCACTTCTTCCGCTTCGTCTATGTCTTTAAGCATGGAGCAGGCATAATTGCAAAGGGACTGATAATAGGTATTGAACATCAGTTCAAACGCTTTTTTATCGCCCTGGCTTATCTGCTGCCAATATTGTTGCTCATTTAACTGCACCTTCGAAGGAATTTCTTCGCAAAGATAATGTTATACTTAAATAAACAACATTCATAGAACATACTTAAGACAAGCGGAAGGCCTAAGACCCCTACTCCGGATCGATTTATTTTTGGTTCTTCTAAAAACCTGTCTTACGCTTTGAAAATCAACTCATTAATTTCTGTAACTATTAACCGATTATAAGGCTTTCACACAAAAAAGAAATTGGAATTTAAAGCTAATCTGTGGTGCAAGAAGCTATCTTTGCAGTAAAAATACACTTCTTTAACGTAATAAAACTCATGCCCTTTTCCACTTTAGGACTCCCTCCTTCCATAATCACGGCCCTGGCCGAACAGAAATACACAGAACCCTATCCCATTCAAAAGGAAGCGATCCCGGCGATTTTAAAAAGAAAAGATGTTTTGGGAATTGCACAAACAGGCTCAGGAAAAACCGCCTCCTACGTATTGCCCA
>JAYSYG010000317.1:0-1626 GCA_043716685.1 Sphingobacteriaceae bacterium
GCTCACCGCGATATGATGAAAGAAGATATTAAAGAACTTCAGCGCTTATCTATTTTAGTAGACGCGGATGAAGAAGGTTACCTGTTACAGATCTTCACAAAACCTGTAGAAGACCGCCCGACCTTATTTTATGAGATCATTCAGCGAATGGGCGCCAAAGGTTTTGGAGCCGGTAATTTTAAAGCGCTCTTTGAGTCGATTGAAAGAGAGCAGGCTTTACGCGGAACATTGTAGTACATTCTCATTTTTTAATTTAAAGAGACCGTCCATTTTATTTGGGTGGTCTTTTTTTGTTCAAACACGTGAAGAAACTGAAATGAATAACCCCAAGGCAGAGCCTCCAGATATCCTGCCACTAATTGTACCAATTTTCACTAACAAAATTCATTCGTGTTAATTCGTGATCCGATAGCTATCGGATTCGTGTCTCAAAATAATGAGTTATACCGAATGGAAAAATAATTTAGTCCAATTATTTTCCTTCAGGACTCCGATAGCCTTTAGGAGCCATCTAAGATTTGCCATAGTCCTTTGGACTCCTATTTTATAAATCAAGATGGTATTAATTAACTCCGAAACAGAGCTTCGGGGAATTCTTTTGATTAAATTATTTTCCCGTTCAACTTAAAAAGTGTTTCGATCTCAAAAATTATTTTTTCTAATTCGGTTTTTATAAATTGAAGCTCTTCCGTTGCCCGGAACACCTCGGAATTTAAACTTGCCTTAATAGCACTAAAATCAGGCGTGGATTCCCGGAGATCGTCTTCAAAAATGTGGGCTATCAGTTTATCAAACAAGAACTCCATTTCTTTCCGGAAGTTTATTAAAGGTCCCAACTTTTCTGAACCGGTTTTTTCATTTGCTATTAAGGCAATAGATGTTGTTTCCCTTGCTATCCTGATATTTATACCTACTATTGAAAAATACAGATCTACCTGACGTTGTATGTGTTTGGGCTCTTCATACATACGCTGAACACTAGCAAATGCCAGGTTGTTTGCGGCTTCTGTATGTCTGCGGTTCACAAACCAATTTTCGTTTTGCAACAATTCTTTATTGTAATATTTGATTACCTGGCCGAGATAATTTTTAGCCTGGAGTAAAGCCTCCTTCATTAACGCAGGGAAGCGTTGTTTCTCCCAGACTGGCCAGAAGGCATAACCCACAATTATAGCAAGCAAGGCACCAATCAGCGTGGAAACAATCCGCCAGCCGATAAGTTCCAGTGAACCGCGTTGTGAGATCTGCAACAAGATAACCATCATAATTGTTACAAAAAATACGCCGATCTTATAATTATTCCTTAAAAAATAGGCGACAAAAAATGAAACGATCACAAGTAGTATTACAAACGCCTGGTGCGGCAAAGGCAAAAGCATGATCAGTCCTCCTAAAAGCACACCACCCAGGGTGCCAATAATTCTCTCCCTTCCTTTTTTTCGCGTAGCTCCATAATACGGCTGTATTACAATGATCATCGTTAAAGCGATCCAATAGCCATGATCGATCCGGAAGAATTGAAAAATAAATACGGCCAGGCATAATCCTAACGAAACTCTAAGTGCATACTTAAACTGATCAGAATTAAAACGCACCAGGTTCCTCACAAAATCTAGAAAAACCCAA
>JAYSYG010000318.1:0-5209 GCA_043716685.1 Sphingobacteriaceae bacterium
CCCACCGCCGCCACCGGCAACAACAATTCTATTTGTCAGAGTATTGCCTCCGATACGGATATCAGTAGCTCCACCACCACCACCACCAGAACTAGAAATACCATCACCACCATTTCCACCGCCATTATATCCTCCCAATTTTCCGGTTCCGTTGCCTCCAACATTCAGGTAAAGTAACTGGCCGGGAGTAGGAGTGAAGGCAACAACCATGCGTCCGCCATATCCAGGACTCCAGCCGCCATTAGTATATCCTCCATTGCCACCACCTAAAGTGATCGACATTGTATTTATGCAACCGGAAGGAACGACAAATGTTTGAGTTGCCCCGGTATACGTAAAGGTTTGTACAATCAGATTTTGTGAGACTGCAATTCCACTAAAAAAAATAAAAGCTGTACAAAGGCATTTCAAGAATGAAGAATATTTTTTTAGCATGATTTTGGGATTGATTCAAACAAATATATATAAATTTACTGATCCACGCGTGTCACCTGTTTACCCCGGTTGATAAAAAAAGAAATAAACCATGGCAAAGAAAACTCCTTCTCTAAAACTTACAGACACTGAACAGGTAACGCAGTGGATGATAAATTCTACCTATCCCATGAAAGATCAAGGCTAATAAAAAAGAACTGACCCGGATTGTGAAAGAAATTGTAAATAAAATTGCGGGTAAATAGTCCTAATTCAATGCAAGTAGTGTAATCAGTTGGCGCAATTAACCTCTAGTATGTCGCATCTACACCGGTTAAAAATAAATTCAGGCTACTAATTTTGGAGAGTATTAATCTTAAAAGAAAAAAATGATTACAAATAAAATTACACCGTTTTTATGGTTCGATGGACAGGCCGAAGATGCTATGAAGTTTTACACTTCTGTTTTTAAAAATTCAAAAGTACTGAGCGTAAACCGTGCAGGAAAAGAGGGACCTGTATTTTCTGTTACGTTTGAATTGGAAGGACAAAAATTCATGGGACTGAATGCTGGTCCGCAATTTAAATTTAACGAAGCAGTTTCTTTCTTTGTAAATTGTGACACTCAGGAAGAAGTGGACAATTATTGGAATATTCTTTCGGAAGGTGGTCAGCAACAGCCTTGTGGTTGGCTTAAGGATAAATTCGGTTTGTCCTGGCAGATTATTCCTACAGCCTTGGGCCAGCTTTTGGGAGATAAAGATCGGGTAAAGGCAAACAATGTTTTGCAGGCCATGCTTAAAATGTCAAAGATTGATATCGCTTTATTGAAACAAGCATACGAAGGAAAATAAATAGCGGCATCAATTAACAATTATTCTAATCTTCACTAAAAAGAAGGGCTTACTTGTTCTTTATATTTGCAGAGTCAAAAAGCTTTACACCCAAAATTATCTGCAATGCGTATAAGGAAGATCTTCATTTATTTGATCCTGTTTTTAGTGATAGGCACTTTGTCCACTGTGTATTTTTGCAACAGGGCTATTAACAGAGCCGCTAAAGGAAAATTGTTTACAAGCACAGATATTATTCCTTATAATAAAGCCGGACTCCTGCTCGGCACTTCAAAATTTCTGAAGCATGGCAGCCTGAATCCCTACTATAAATACAGGATAGAGGCAACAGTAAATTTATTCAATGCAGGAAAGATCAGCTACATTATAATAAGTGGCGATAACAGCCGCAAAAATTACAATGAGCCCGGAATGATGCGGGAGGATCTAATGGCTGCCGGAATTGATTCCACGGCAATTTACCTGGATTATGCCGGTTTTCGCACCTTTGATTCGATGGTGCGTTTGCGCGAGGTCTTCAGCCAGAATTCGGTAACGGTCATCTCCCAACAATTTCATAATGAAAGGGCTTTATATATTGCTTCGAAGGAAGGAATTTCGGCGGCTGGCTATAATGCAAAAGATGTAAACAAAAAAATGGGATTCAGAACCCAGCTGCGTGAAAAATTTGCCAGGGTAAAAGTATTTCTCGATTATCTAACCGGAAAAGATCCAAAATTTCTGGGCCCTAAAATTAATATCCCTGCTTAAAGAGTATTTTTTCTCTTGCTTTTACAACTGAAAAATTATGCTAGCTGTATGACAGGACGGATGACAAAATAATACCGGACTCTTTTGGGCTGTGTGTCATATTTTAATAATTTTTCCGTCCTCCATTTCAATGATGCGTTGGGTTCGTGCGGCAAATTCGTTATCGTGTGTCACAATTAAAAGTGTTTGGTTGAATTTTTCAGCCAACTCTTTAAAAATTTCAAAAACAACTTCGCTGTTTTTTTTGTCAAGATTACCTGTAGGTTCGTCGCCCATAATAATAATAGGATCGTTGATAAGGGCACGTGCAATGGCCACACGCTGTTTTTGACCTCCCGAGAGTTGATTTGGTTTTTTCAGCGCTTCTTTTTCTATTCCTAAAATTTTCAACTTCTCATAAGCACGATGTTCTACTTCTTTTTCTGAAAGTGCAGCCAGTTTTAAGCCCGGCAGCATTACGTTTTTTAGTACAGAAAACTCATTAAGTAAATAATGAAATTGAAATACAAAACCAATTTTTTCATTTCTAACTCTTGCAAGCTCCGCTTCTTTTTTATTACGCATGCTTACACCATCTATGATTAAGTCTCCTTCGTAGTCAGTGTCCATCGTTGAAAGAATATAGAGTAGGGTAGACTTGCCACAACCTGATTTACCGATAATAGAAATAAACTCGCCTTTGTTTACGGAAAAGTTAAGATCCATGAGTACCTGAAGAGTAACCGGATCATGGAAGTATTTTGAAATATGTATGGACTCAAGAACTTTAGTACTCATTTATTTTCCTCTGATAATAATAACGGGATCTATTTTACTGGCTTTGCGCGAAGGAAAATATCCGGCAAAATAAGTTGTGATAATCGAAAAAATCGCGCCAATGATATAGAACCGGGGATTGTATTCTACCGGATAAGTTTTTATAGTTGGTAATGCAGCAGTGTTAAATGGAATTTGATCAATCACCACTGAAAGCCCAAAACCAAAAAGTAAACCAAGTATTCCGCCAAAAAGACCAATACTGAGAGCAATAGTAATAAAGATTTGATTTACATCCTTACCCGAAAACCCGGTTGCTTTTAATATAGCAATGGAATCCATTTTTTCATAAATCATCATATTTAGAATATTATAGATGCCAAAACCGGCAACAATTAATAAAGTAATTCCCACAGCGTAGGAAATTAAACTTCTTACAAAACTTCCGGTTTCAAATTGTGAATTGGCTGTTTGTATATCTATAGATTCAACCTGAAATAAGCGTCCATATTCTTTTGCAACTTGCGGTGCAATTAGAATATCTTTGAGTTTTATTTGAATGTCTGTGATATAATTGTTTGATTCACCAAGAAGTTTTTGTGTGGTGCTAATTGAGGCGTAACTCTGCACCTTGTCAAGATCCTGAAGCCCTGACTGAAAATAACCAACGACTTTTAAGGGCATCCGTTCACCTTTAGCTGTTGTTACCTGAATAACATCACCAATCCCGGCAAGCATTTTTTCAGCAGCCCCTTTTCCAAGAATAATACTATTGGGGATTGTTTTTAAGTCCAGGTACTTGCCGGTGGTTACATAATCGCTAAAAGAAAATAATCTGTTTTCTGCTTCTACATCAATACCATTAATTACACCGGTAAGGTCAATGGAGCCAACATTGTAAAATACCTGCGCGGTAATTTTTGGAGCAATGCCTGATACACGCGGATCTTTTTTTACAAAATTCATAATAGCCTCTACGTTATATATTTGCAAACGGTCGTTTTTGGGTTTAACAGAATTTATAAAGTTATGATGATTTTGTGGATGTGTCTCCAGATCAATGGCCTGCACCTTGGAAGGTTGAATCTCATTATACAATCTAACATGCGGGGTACGGTTAATAATGAGACTGTCGAGCATGGTATTCAAACCCGACATAAAACTTAATAAGGCAATAAACATGGTTATGCTAAAGGTTACGCCAATGGCCGCTATCAAGGTTTGTTTCCAACGTGCCATCAAAAGTGAGGCAGAAACATCGTTTATAAGTTTCAATTTCATTCTTTCGGTTTCTGTAATTCATCTTCTTCTGTAATTCCAGAAAGTATTTCTACTTTTTGATAATCCTTTAAACCACTTTTAACATGAACTTTCTCACCATTTGCTTTTATAACGAGTGAATCATTTACGAGGTAATTTCGCGGTATAAGAAGCGCTCTGTCTTTTGTTCGCAAAACAATGTTAGCCTCAAAAGTAACATTTGGATAAAGCGTTTTTGGACTATCTGTAAATACAGCTTCTACTAAAAATGTTTTACTTCTTTCATTCATGAGAGGATAAATTTTAGTGACTTTGGCTTTAAATGCTTTACCCTTATAACTGTCCATACTTATCATGACAAGCAATCCGTGTTTCAGTTTAAAAATATCATATTCGTCCACCTGCATTTCTAAAATGAAATGGGTCGCATCTCCAATAACAGCAAGCGGAGTTTGCAAACCAACAATTTCACCTCTCGATTTTAAAAGACTATAGACAATGCCATCGATTTCACTTCTTAAGGTAAAATCACTTTCCTGCTTTCTGGAAATCAGGAGATTTTTTTTAGATTGAGAAGAGTTAAAGCTAAGTTGACGTTTTAAGTCCTCATATTTTACTTTACTCGAATAATAAGCAGTTTTAGAATTCTGATAGGCTAGATCGCGTTGTTCTAATTCTACTTTTGTGCCAATATTCTGCTGCCATAATATCTTTTGTCTGAAAAATAAAGAGGAATCATTTTTCATTTTATTGCGCGATAAATCAATAAAAAGTTGGGCTTCGTTAAGCTTATCCTCATTTGTATTAAAATCAGAAAATTGAGCGACGAGTTCTGCATTTTCCTTGTTTAGTTTTTGCGCCTCATTCGAAAGAGAGAGAATCGGCTGACCTTTTTTAACCGTATCGCCTTCTGAAACAAAAATAGTTTCAATAATACCATTAACCGTTGCAAAAGCCTGATACTGATCCACACTTTTAATGATACCAGAAGCATAAATAGATTCTGTGATTGATGCTATTTCCGGTTTAATTTTTTCGGTTTTATCCTTACAGCAAATTAAAAAAGGAACGCTTAAGAAAAAAGTCAATCTTCTCATAGCAACAAAGTTATCCATCGAAAAAGAATTGTTTCGTCTCTTTTATCATGTAAAAACATGACAAAAGTCAGTTAAATC
>JAYSYG010000319.1:0-5197 GCA_043716685.1 Sphingobacteriaceae bacterium
CGCCTTTTACGCTAAATCTCTCAGTGCCATCGGTGGTTACGGTTCCCCGGTAAACAGCAATTCCTTTATCATTATCAGAAAGTTCGATCATGTGAAGTCCGGCTATGCCGTTTCCGTGACGAACCTGTATACCGGTTGATGCATTAGAATAAACATATAGCCTGGCGTTGTTATTGTAGAAACTTGCTAAACTTGTTCCTCCCCCTAATTGCATGTTCTGTGTTACGTTAAATTGACCCGCAACAGACATCACGTGATTTGTTGTTGGAGCAAAATCTGTACCGTTGCTAAAAACATATACATTCCGGTTACAACGCCCGTTTATAAACAGATCTCCTGGATGGTTGCTTGCAGAGTTAGTACCCTGGGTCTCAATAAAAGCGTTGTTACCGTCGTGTCCAAGGTTGATATTTCCAAGGCTGGCATTAGGAATAACAGGGTGAAGTTTCTGTACGCTTAAAAAATCCTGAAATAAGTTCACAGTTATATTAGTTAAATTTCCATTAATACAAGTATTGTCTGGTGGTGGGTCCCCACCATAATCTCCGCTCCCGTGCCCTCCGGAATATGGATTGTATGGATTTCCAGGACTTGTATTATGCGGATTGGCAGTACCTCCACCTCCAAACCTAAAAAGGGCTGGAGCAGTGCTGGTAGCAGGTGTATAATAAATGAGTCCATAATTATTTGCAGGGCCGATATAAATTCCTTCTCCAACCCTTAGCCCATTATTAATTTGCGCCCCGCCATTCACATCTAATTCGGTAGCAGGAGCGGAAATGCCAATTCCTAGTTTAGTGCTTGCAGCCATATAGAAATTAGTGCCATCTCCAAGTATTGGACTAAGTTTCCACGTTCCGTCTCCATATAAAATTTTATCCTGATTCATTAGGCTTCCCGTCCACGGGGTCAAAAGGCCCGTGGCATCCACCTGTAAAAAGCGACTGCCAGTTCCTGCGAGACCGTTTATTAATAGATTGCCATCCGTACCCAACGTCA
Source organism: Sphingobacteriaceae bacterium (assembly GCA_043716685.1). Classification (GTDB taxonomy): domain Bacteria; phylum Bacteroidota; class Bacteroidia; order B-17B0; family Aurantibacillaceae; genus Aurantibacillus. The sequence continues at coordinate 1,000 of JAYSYG010000319.1, forward strand.
TTCTTTTGACATTGTTGGTAAAAAAATCAATGGGCTTACTATTGATAGTACCAAAATTCGGGTTACTGGCAACGGTGTTCAACGTAAGGTTCCAGGTTTGTGCATGTATAAATGTTACAAGGCAAAAGCAAACGAAAACTAAACTAAGTTTTTTCATGGTGTGTGTATTTATGTTTTTAATAAGGTGTAGTTCCGAAATTCTAAGCAAGAGAGTACTGCGGGATGGCTTCGATTTTGGGTAAAGCGTTTTGAATGTTATAAATATAAATGTAAAGTATATTAGTGAAACGTATGTTAAATAAAAAAGAATTTTTTGGTTTAAAAATTTCAAAGTAGTTTGCCAAATATGCTGAGTCCTTTGTCTGTAAAGGCGTGGGTGGCAAAATATAGAAAAATATTTTCGATCAATAGCGAGATTACATCGATAAAATCAGTTATTCTTTAAATGCTACAGTTGTGAATAAGTGTAGTTTTTCATTTTTATCTTTGCCACAGACCCTCAGCGATTAATATATGTGACAAATTCAGTGCTTTATAGAAACAGGAATGCGCTTTCAGCGCAAGATTAAAAAAATATATTCCAACACAGAGTAATATGAGGTACTGGGACACAGAGCAATAAGCATATGCGTCGCGACAGTCTGTCTTGTAGTTCTCTGTATCGAAATTCACCCTTTCAATTTCTTTTTGTAAATTTAACTATGAAGAAATCTATTTTAAGATCCCTACCGTTTTGTTTTTTAGTAATTCAAAATAATAGTTTTTTAAAGGCGCAAACACCCGGGTGTCAAACCTGCAAGAGTGCGCAGACACAATCGATCTATTACGCTGCCGAAAACCTCCGGAGCGACACTTTTAATGTTTTAAAGTATACCATTAACCTGGAGATCGGGAATACCGGCAACAATCTTCTTGCAGGGAATACACAGGTGCGTTTTGCACCCAAAATAAATAACCGAACGTTTATCCGCTTCGACCTTTTGAAATTAACGATGGATTCGGTAAAGGAAAATAATCAACTTCGAACCTATGTATATAATGATACCATTTTAAAAATAAATTTTACAACGCCAAAGAATACTGCAGATACAGCCATCTTTACGATCTACTATCACGGTTCGCCCCAAATTGATGCGACAGGCTGGGGCGGTTTTTATTTTGATAACACTCAGAACGCACAATATGCCTACAATCTGGGTGTTGGTTTCGGCGCTAAACCTCACAACTATGGCCGCGTGTGGTTTCCCTGCTTTGATAATTTTGTGGAAAGAAGCAAATATGAATTTAATATCACTTCTGATACAACACGCAGAGCTTATTGCAACGGACAATTAATTTCAGATAATATTGCTTTAAACAAACGTACCCGCAAATGGGTATTGAATGAAGAAATTCCAACTTACCTGGCAAGCGTTGCGCTGGCCAATTACAGGCAGGTAAACTGGACAATAAATACGCTTACCGGTGTTAAACCGATAACACTCGTTGGATTCGCCGGCGATACCCTGGCAATGAAAACGGGTTTTGTAAATTTAAAGAACTGTATTACCGGTTTTGAAAACTATTTTGGTCCTTATAAATGGAACCGTTTCGGCTATTGCCTGGTGCCTTTTAATAGTGGGGCAATGGAGCACGCTACAAATATTTCGTATCCGCGTGCGTTTATAGGCAATCTTGCTTATGAGGCGGATCTGATGGCGCATGAATTGTCGCATCACTGGTGGGGAGACCTGATTACCTGTGAAACCCAGGAAGATATGTGGATCAATGAAGGCATGGCGACGTTCAGCAGTTACATGTTTACCGAATGGCAATATGGAAAGGCTGCCTATATTACTAAAGTAAAAACAGTCCATGACAATCTTCTCCACTTCCTTCACAAAAACGAAGGAGGCTTCAGGGCCATCAGCGGCGTACCGCATAGTCTCACGTACGGCGACCATGTCTATAAAAAGGGAGCCGATGTGGCCCACACGTTAAGGGGCTATATGGGGGATACTGCTTTTTTTAATGGTGCAAAATATACCATGCTGCAAAATGCTTTTAAAAGTATAAACAGCACGGAGTTTAAAAATCATCTCCAGGCAAGCAGCGGCCAAAACCTTGACGATTTTTTTAATAACTGGGTTTTTGCGGGAGGCTGGTCACATTTCGCGATTGATTCGGTAAGGTATCTGCCGGCAACAAGCGGCGTTGATGCAGTTGTGCATCTCAGACAAAAATTATATGGGGCAACTGTACTTCACGCCAATGTTCCTTTAGAGCTCAGTTTTTTTAAAAGTGACTGGAGCAGGGTAGTTAAAAAAGTAGTGATGTCAGGAGCCAGCCAAATGTTTACTGTAAACATTCCCAATGCGGCAGTATATTGTGCATTGAACTACGATGACAAGATTGGTGATGCTACCTCGCACGAGGTGAAGACTATTAAATCAACCGGCAATGTTACGTATGCACTTGGCAAACTATTTATGCAGGTGCAGAGTGCGGGGGCAGATTCTTCTTTATTGAGAGTGATTCATAATTATGTTAAGCCAGATGCTTTTAAATACAATCCTATTCATCATAAACTCTCCGATCAGCATTTCTGGCGGGTGGAAGGAATTTTATCTCCCGGTTTTGTGAGCAAGGCACGGTTTAATTTTGATGGCAACAAAACGAATGGTGGTACGTACTCCTATATGGATACACTTTTAACGGTCATAAATTCAGACAGCGTTAACTTGTTTTACAGAAAAAATGCTGCTGACGACTGGATCTTGTTGCCAAACGTGACAAAGTTCACTACAGGATTACGTAGCGGTTATATTCAGATTGACACGTTAAAACCAGGGGAATATACGTTTGGAAATTATGGAGATTCAAGCCTGGTGGGATTAAATCAACACTCAAAAGACAAATTGGAAATAAAGGTGTATCCTAATCCTGCATCGCACAGATTTACTATTGAATTTAAAGAAGCAATAAAAAAGGAATATGCGGTTACAGTTTTAGATGTAGAAGGAAAAACGGTGATCTCTAAAAATTTAAATGCAAGGGTGACACAACTTGATATACACCAACTCGCTAAAGGAACTTACCTGGTAAAGGTTAGCAGCGGAGGTGTTGCGATGCATTCGCAAAAGTTGATTGTTGAGTAGTACGGCGAACTTTGCAAACTTTGGAAAAGTTTGTAAGCTATTGCACCGTAATCAACTTCTGGCTAACTTTTTGCTGGTTAGCCGAAGTCTTTATAAAGTAAACACCGGAAGCAACACCCTGCAGGTTTAAGATCTGTGAATGAAAGCCAGGAGTTTCTTCCTGGTTATACAACTGTTTTACAACAGTTCCGTTAATACTGATCAGATCGATTTTAATAGTTTGGTTTTGTTTTAAATAATATGAAATAGTTGTGATATCAGTAGCTGGATTAGGAAAAACAGAAATTTGCGAAACAGAACTGTTGATCTCTTTTACACCTGTTGTATCCGGAGGAGGCGGTGGTGGTGTTCCTTCAACCACAAGCATAGATTGAGGGCTAAGTACAAAATCATTGCTTTTGGCATTGTTGCCATCCACGGCATTTGCGATCGCGTAAATTGTTGCGTCTCCAATTCCACTTGCAGGCGCCAGCCATTTAAATGTAAAAGTAGCAACACCGGTAGCGGCAAGTTTTGTAGTGGAGTGCACTGCATTTTTTCTGCCGATATAGGTGAGGAATTTTACACCTGAACCTGGGTTTTGAATATTCCCTGCATTTGTGTTTGAAGAATTAAGGATCTCGCATCCAAATCCATAGCGTGTAAAGCCTGAAGCAGAAGCAGTAATAGTGATCTGGTAAATAGAATCTGGTAAATATTCAGGATCTGAATTTGCATTTAGAGAGAAAGCAGGACTCGATGTGATCGTAATTCCAGAAACGGCACTTGATCCACCGACGTGGCAATTTCCGTTCCCTGAACAGGTAGCCTCGCCGGGCGAAGCTGTATACCCGGCATACCCGGTGGCGCTTTTTTTAGTAATGAAGGCTGACGTGGCAATAAGTGTAAGAGCGATAACCAGGACTGTGTTAATGATCTTTTTCATACGTGTTATGTGTGTAAACCCTTTTACCCGGGCATAAACAAATGTAATTTATCCAGTTGAATTTATGCTGTCCTATTTCACGAAGCAATTGGACTTTTCAACGATTTGTTTTGAAACTGGTTCCTGTATTCTATAG
>JAYSYG010000320.1:0-1621 GCA_043716685.1 Sphingobacteriaceae bacterium
GGAAGGCGGATAAGTTATTGCTGGATGTTCCATGCAGTGGTTTAGGTGTACTTAAACGTAACCCCGATGCTAAATGGAAACTTACCCCTGAAACCATTGAGCGGACTAAAAAACTGCAGCAGGAAATAATTTCAACCTATTCTAAAATGCTTAAGCCCGGTGGACACATGGTGTACAGCACCTGCAGCATTTTGCCCGGAGAAAACCAGGGGCAGGTTAAAACATTCTTATCTTCAACTAAAGAATTTGAACTCGTAAAAGAGAAAACGCTTTTACCAAGTGAAGGTTTTGATGGCTTTTATATGGCGCTTCTTAAAAAAAAGCCATAGCGTTTTCTATTTGATTTCCACAGATTCAATAATCTCATAACCCAGGTATTTCTCAAGGATCTGGTGATAGGCTTTGGTGGAAGTAAATCCAAACCCACTTTCGAAAAATTCATTAATTGAGCTAAGGTAGATGCTCTTTTTCGACATAATAAAACCCAGAGACTCTTTAGGCGCATTAAATACCTTCTGCATTTTAAGAAACCTGGATGGATTATTTTTTAAAAACGCCCAATACGCCACTATATCTACGTATCCAAAATATCCATTATCATTTATAATTTTCTCCAGCACTTTATTCTGATTCTCCGTAGTCTCAATCTTTAATGCCGGGAGAAATGATTTTTTAATCTCGTTTAGATAAACGGCATGACTGGATTTATTCACAACAATAGCGTTCAGGCCATTCAGGCTTTTAGAAACTTCTGCGGTTGTTTTTGCTTTAACTGTCGGTACCTTTCCGGCAGTTATTAAAACGGCTACATTTTGCAAATAGGGTGCAGAGATCGCCACGTCTTTTTCTCTTTCGGTATTGGAGGTGACCGATCCCAGTCCAATTACTTTAGAATTGCCATCCTTTACAGAATTATAAAAGGTGCTGAACTCATTATATGGTTTATAGGTAACCACCAGGCCGGTATTTTTTTTATTCTTCAACCATGAAACATACTCTTCGATGATATCTATTTCAATGCCTTTTAGTTTTCCTGATTCCATGTAGGCATAAGGAAAATTCTCGTAATAATGAATTGTTAGAGAATCCATTGACTGAGACTTTCCTGCAAAACATAACATTAGTAAAATGACAATCGGGTTAATTTTCTTCATAGTATTTGTTTTGTACAAATGTGCTTATTAATCTCTTACAAATAAAGCCGGTGTAATTAACCTTTTCTCCCCTTCATGTTAATAAGTATAAAAAAAAACCTTGTTAATTATCTGTTAATCAGTAATTATATTCGTTCCGTCAAAAATAGATAAACAAGGCTTTTTTTATTATTCCTTATATTAAAACTAAATTTGTAACACATAACTTATGAAAAAAATTCTAATCCTTCTTCTTCTCTGCACCGGTTTTTACCTGCAGGCTCAAACTACGGTAAAAAACGTAGATGCTTTAACGTTTAAAAAACTGGTGGATGAAAAAAAATCAGAATTAATTGACCTGAGAACTTCGGATGAAATTAATTCGAAAGGAATGATAAAAGGCGCAAAACACATTGATTTCCTTGAAAAAAATGCAGAAGCAGAAATTGGAAAACTGGATAAGAAAAAAACCTACCTCATCTATTGTG
>JAYSYG010000033.1:0-2518 GCA_043716685.1 Sphingobacteriaceae bacterium
ATTTTCTTTTAAGATCTTTACTACTTTATCCAGAATCTTTTTTGATTCCACATCATCAATTCTATACTGGCCAAGGGCATACAAAATATTTTCCGAAACTTTCAGATCTGTTTCCTTGCTTCCACCAAATTTGCTGAAGACAAGGGAAATATCCTCACTTTCCTTTTCAGTTAAAAGTACTACATCGTTCGGAATTAATTTATATTCAAAACCCCGCGCTGTTTTTTTCAGACGCGAGATCTCCTGCCCGGCCTGAGTAGCAAGAATAATATTATCTACATCTGTTGCGTGCGATTTTACAATAATACTGTAATTGGCACTCTCATCTGTTACACTTATTTCAAAATCTCCGTAACCGTCTGTCCGTGCGGAATCTTGTTCTTCCTTTCCTGTTTTTAAATTTAATAAGGTTACCATTACATTAGGTACTGGTATTTTTTTTGTTAACTTTTCAGTAAGAATTTTTCCTTTTACAGAACCCCTCTTCCCCTTGAATTTAAACGCAGAGATGGGTGTGGACTCGAGTATCAGGCCATCGGCAGCAATAACGGTAGCTTTGGCGGCGCCCAGAATACTCTTTGGTTTTATTTTTGTGTCTGTAATAAAAAGTACCTGCCACGGGCGGTTAAAATTAAAGCCTGCACGTTCCGTCTTTACCATGCTATCACCAATGGCTTTGGTCCAGGCATTTACCTGGTTTTTTAAAGCAAGCGCTTCGGCATTCGCCTCCTTTACAAAAATATAACATGTAAGGCGGCTGGGTTTGCGGCGCGGACCAAAATACCGGTTTAAACGGTAGACATGAAGTACCATTTTGTAAACACTGTCGTAGGTATCTTTGTTGCCATTTACATCTCCGAACCTGTAAAGCAGGGTAAAAGCATCGTTCGGGAAGGCATAATTTCTTTGATAAAAACTCCCTGCGCTGTCCTTCATGTAGGGGATAATTTCAGAGATCTTGTCTCCAGCCTGAGGACCCTGCCCTTTTACTTTATTTTGTGCAGGGTATAACGCTGCCAGAAATACAAACGAAAGAGAGAAAAGTAGATGCTTCATTTTTTGAAGGGTAATTATTCTTTATACCCAAATATAAGACTCCTTTTTATACAAAACCATACCTTTTACAAGATATCCCTGTTAAGAAATTGACAGACTGTAACTCACGCAGACGTGCAGGGACTTTCAAAACATCTTAGCAAACGCTGAAGTTTATGCTTGGCCCGTTCAGCGTAGTGTCCGCCTACGTTGCATTGAACAAGGAGTCCAAGATTTTACCAAGTGAGATTTTAATAAATAGTGTAAATTAATTTGTACCGGACACACCGTTTCTAAATTGTTCTTTGTAATGAAAGACCCGCCACGAGAGAAAAAGTACTGCGTCATCGAATCCGTCATTGCAATTCATACTCATTTCGGGAATGAGTTAGCCGGCCCAGTCTAAATACCAAAAACCAATTGTATTATCATACCGAACTTCTACAATCCTGTCTTCAAATAATTGCATGAGCTTGGGCCATTTTTTGTTCCTGGGCATTGGCAGTTGCGCAACAAATAAAAAAGATAAACAGAAAAATTTAATATTTATAAAGCTAAAATACACGTTTAATTTAGACATTCTCCCGCCAATCGACAGGCGCAGCACCTGATATCCATCTATACAGGCCGTAAGTGTGTACTAAAAATTTGACGTAAATGTGAGTGGCCGTGCGAAGTTGTAAGGCAACCAAATAAAATGCAGTTTGCCACCCGAAAATTGCATTTCATCACATAATTCTTAACGCGGCTTTTTTTAACATTAGTGTGCTACACGACCTTTAGCCTATGGCGCCAGTCGCCGGCCAAAAAACAGGAAAAATCCCCTCCCCCCACGGACAAAATACGCGGTTGCCGGTATTGTTTATTCATTCAATTACATCTATTTTTAAAATGTGAATAGACAGGTACTCGTTTTACTTTTATTTTTCTGCTTTATTGGTTCTGCTTCTGCCTGGGGTCCCCGTGGTCATAAAATCGTTGCTCAGATTGCAAAACAGTACCTGGATAAATCGGTTATCGATTCGGTTGATAGCTATTTGGAAGATATGTCCCTCGAAAAAGCCGGATATTGGATGGATGAGGTTGTTATGAATACCTCCTACGACTTTATGAAACCCTGGCATTTTGTTGCCATCGAAAGCGACAAGACGTATGTAAGAGCCAGTGGTACCGACATTGTTAACGTACTCGAAAACCTCATTAACACTCTGAAAAAGAAAAGATCTACTCGCAACGAAATGCTCCTTTCCATAAAAATTCTTACGCATCTTGTGGCCGACATTCACCAGCCGCTGCATTGTGGTTTTGTGAAAGACAAAGGCGGAAGCACACTTAAATTACGTTTCTTTTTTAAAAGTACCGACCTGCACGAGGTATGGGATTCAGAGGTACTCGAATACCAGGCCATTACCGCTGAAGATTGCCTGCGCCTGGCTTCACAGTTTACAAAAAGAGACATTGCCGCGTACCAGAGGGTAGATGT
>JAYSYG010000321.1:0-1619 GCA_043716685.1 Sphingobacteriaceae bacterium
CTTTTATTATCTGAAAAATTGAACACGAGTAGAAAAAAAGGAATCAAGTAAGCCGCAAACATCACCAGTGTTTTAATGTAAAGGTTAAGATTACCATACTTACTTATCTTATTGTCCTTAAAATAGGCGTCTACTCTTTTTCTTAATTCTGTTTGAAAATTACGGTTTGCGCCGTTATTAAACCTCAGTGTCTTACTACTCATTTTTGTTTATTTAATTATTATAATTCAAATGTCCTAAATAAATAAGTAAAAAGGCTGGAAAAACGGATCAAACGCTCTGTTATTTTATGAACGGCGTTTGTCATGGAAGCACCGTTATTATTAACTTTAAGGAAGTTTAATAGTACAAAAACCCTGCAGGGTTAATCGGAATTAGAATAAAAGAATTCCCAACAATTCTTTTTGAGTTACTGTAAGGGCTTCTGATTTTTTCATGCGGATGAAAAAGGTTTTATTCATAGCACGGTTAACACTGAATGTATGAAGTTCCGGGGACTGAAGATTAAAGGTATTGCCCGTATTCTTGTCCTGCAAGATAAGTGTATACTCTTCAGGCACAATAACAGAGGAATCAAGTTTAAAAGAGTAAGTTCCTTTTTTTTCAAGAGCAAAGTCCAGTTCTGTTCCTTCTTCATTGGCATCAGGAAGAGTTTGTATTATAATAAGGAAATTGGTTTGAATTGCTGGGTTTTTGTTCTCTTCAGGCGCGTTATTTGTTCCTGGGAAAATCGGTAAAATAGTTGTGCTTGTTTGTGAAAAGCCCGTATGGAAATAGAACAGTGAAAGTATAGTAAGGATTTTTTTCATGTTGCAGTTTTGAGGTGATTGTGATTTTATTGAATTGTTGTGATGCGTGTTTTAATTTTAGTCATTTGTAAGGCAAAACGTTCTGGGGTGGCTTTGGCGACATCGAAGGAATAAGAGTCAGATGTTTTAAGATCGAATTTTTCTCCGGTAAGAGAATCTGTAATAACAACTGTGTAGTATTCGGGGAGTATAAGAGAGGCTGATTTTTTAAAGGTGTAAGAACCATTTTCGTTCAGGCTTATTTCCACCGGAACCGGCTCGAAGCCAAAGCCCGGAAGGCTTTCTATAATAATTTCTTTGCTGGTTTTGGAAGTGTTTTTATAAACAAGCGCTTCATCTTCTTCTGAATAAATAAGAACCGTTTTATCTGTAGCCGTCTTGCCGGCTGTTTGCTGTGCATTGGCAACTGATAAGCCTCCAAGCATGGCGATCGTAAGGAAGGTAAAAATCTTTTTCATTGTGTCTGGTATTAAATTAAACGTATAATTCTATGGCTCAAAGTAACGGCATAAAATCGCGATTTTTTTTTCCTTTGTTACCCCCATGTTTCATATGTAAGATTTTTTCGCTTTTCGGGAATACTTTTCAATGCACAGGAAATTTATAATTATCAAGCGCCTTAACAGAGTGTTTCAGGTAATGGACTAGTTTTTTTAGAGCAGGAGACGTTTACATCTGTTCAATTAAACTCGCCAGACCTAAAATTTGTGTAATGGTTGTCTTACTTCATGTGAGATCATGTGCAACATTTTTTCAAGTGCTGGGATATATTCTTTCTGGTGCCGCTCAACCCTTTTCAGTTCGTCGTTT
>JAYSYG010000322.1:0-1618 GCA_043716685.1 Sphingobacteriaceae bacterium
GTTGTTTTAGAGACAACCTATTTCAGGACGAGACAAACTTGCCGAAGCTAAAAACGTCCTGCCCCAATAACACCAAACCCATTTATTTGGTTTTATGTACAGTTTGTGTTATGTACCGTTTTTATTCTCTCGCAAAGTTAAATGTTTGTCCACTTTGCTTTAAAAGCATTGTCTTGTCTGTTGGGTTAAATTCTAAGACTATGCCCTCGTCTGCATAACCAAATTTGTCTTTTTCCGATGCTTGCAAAGTGAGTGCATTTTGTGCTTTCGCCTGTGCAATTAGGTTTAAGTTATTTTTTGTAATAGAAATTTTAATGGGCAGTTGTTTGCTGCTATAAACGCCCAAATATTGGTCTAAATCTTGTGTTGAAACTTTGTAGATATTTGTTACTGGCGGTGGAATATAATTGTATGGAATGTAATTTTCCCAACGCCAAGGCGTAAACGTGTCGCCGATGCTGTAATTTAAAAACTCTTTAAAAATACTTTCTCCCTTGTCGTTGTTGGTCATAATAACAACCGCAATTTTTTTGTCGGGGAAACAAATTGAATAATGTCCCCACCCGTCATCGTGTCCTTCTTTAAAAAATGCTATGCCATAAGGTGTTGTAAATGTTCCCACGCCAAAACCATATCCTAACTGAATGTTGTCATAGTCCGTACAGTCTATTTTGGCAAGTGGTCCAAATTGGCTTCTTGATTTTATTCTAACTTGTTGGCTTGTCATTTCCTTGAAACTCTTTCTGGAAAGTCCTTTGCCGCTTATTAAATATGTGTAGAATTTTGTAAAATCTTCAAAAGTTACACTCATAGAACCGCCTGCATCTGCTTCTTTCCATTTCATAAGTTCATAAGGTTCGCCTTTTGCGTTGTGTCCATAGCAAATGTTATTGTCAAAACGAGTTTGCCAAACTTGGCTTGTGTTTGTCATTCCCAAAGGTTTGAAAACCCTTTCTTGTGAAATAGTTTCATAATCTTTTCCGGTAAGTTGCTCAATAACAAATTGTAACAGGTAAAGTCCTTCGCCTGAATATGAGTAACGATAGCCTGGCTCAGATTTAATTTTTAATTTTTTGTCTGCTTCAAACCAACGCCAATTAGGAAAACCAGTTGTATGTGTCAGACACATTCGAGCTGTTATTTTTTCGTAACGTTTGTCATCTTTCAAATCGTGGTAGCCACGTCTAAAACCATTTATTTTGATTTCGGGTAATGGTTTACTTAGATATTGCACCAGTGGTTTGTCAAGGTCAATTACTTTTTCTTGTACAAATTGCATAGCAATATAAGCAAATACAGTTTTCGCAAAAGATGCTCCGTACATCACAGATGTTTTTGCAAGAGGGATATTTTTTTGAACGTTAGCAAGTCCGTAAGTTTTATTAAAAATGGGTTTATTGTCATTAAATACCGCAATAGCGACGCCTGAAACATTGGCAACTTTCATTAAATATTCAATTTTTGCATTTAAACTGTCCGCAGTTATTCTGCTTCCGTCAATTCGTTTGATGTTTTGTCCAAACGAGATTATTGAAACTGTCAGAAGAATTGTCGCTAAGAATATTCTAAATTTCATAATTGATTTATGCGGGTCTGGGTCGTTCTAAAATGGCACATA
>JAYSYG010000323.1:0-1617 GCA_043716685.1 Sphingobacteriaceae bacterium
GTAAAAAATAAAATCCTCTCGCATCTTAAAAACGCGTCACTTTCACTGGAACAAATGAAAGAAAAAATGAAAAATTCTAATGATACAACCTGGGTAAGAGCTTTTAATGAGCTTATTGATGATGGGGTAGTAGCGGAACAGGAAAATAGTTACTCGTTAAAAAGAAAATAAAACAGGTTAAGGGTAGATCTTAATTTCGGTGGTCTGTCTTGTAAGAAGATTAATTTCCATAGCCCTGAACTTGTGTGATAATTTAAGAGAATTTAAGGGAGTAATTACGTGCTGACTGTAAGTAAGTTCATTGTCTTTAAACGACATCATCGGGTTACTAAAAATAAAATTCTGGCAATTTTTAAAAAGCGTATCTACCTTTAACGAGGACAGGTTGCATTTGAATATCCCGTTTGAATTGGACCAGTAAAAATTCTCATCCGTTTTATCAAGAGTAAGATTGTCAAAATTTATTTGGTTAGGTTTGCTATATGTTGGTCCGGATAAAAGAACCCTGTCGCTCTGCATCAGATCAAGATCTTTTTGAATGAGTTGGCAGTTGGCAGTATTAATGTTGAGAACGATCAGCGTGTTGCTTTTTTTAAATGTAGCAGCATACGGTGCAGTTACAAAATACTCAGCTACGAACTGGCCATCTGTATCTACCTTAATCATTTTTGCAGGAATGTTGTCGTGTGGCTCTGAAAAATAATAGATCCTGGTTTCGGTATAATCCCATTTAGGATCATGCGCATGCTTATCATTAGTAAGTGCGATGAGGCTGTCACTATTAGCTTTTATAAGATACACGTTGTTTTCTACGTCACTGAACGTAATCCATCCTTTGCTGTTAACCTGTGGCAGGTATTCTCCCAACGTACACATGTATTTTGCCTGCTTTGATGGGATATCATAGAAATAGAGTTTATTGTATCCGGAAGCATCTCCGTTTACTACATATATTATAGTGTTTGGATTTATAGGATCAAACATAAAAGCATTAATACATTTGTTGCCATCCGGCAGAGTGTCCTGCCATCCGAATGGAATTGGTGCAGGCGGAAGGTCCTGGCATTTAAGACCTGTATCAGGAACCATAACTATCCCCAGATCAACTGGAGTTTCCGATTCCGGCGTTTTATCCTTTTTATGGCATGCGGAGATAACGAGTAACCCGAAAATAAATATGCTGTAAATGTATCTCAAGTGGAATTATCTGTATAAAGTTATTAAAAAAACCTGGAAAGGCGTTCGTCCAGTGTATACAATTATAAAATGTATTTTAATTAAACTTGTTATTTCTCCCAGATCGTTTTTACAAAAACCGCATTTGAAAAATCTTCCCCGTTGATCTTTACATTGCCAATAAATCCGCCTAAATAACCCAGACTTTTGCAGTTTTTGTCCAGCACCTCCGAGGTCATATCATTACCACAATTGCTTTGATCGAACACGAATACCTGCATACCCTGGAAGGTATATTCTTTAACATTAAGACCTTTTTCGCAACCCGATTTTGAAAATGTTTCTACAGATTTGTTTATGCAGCCTGGGATAGAAGAACCTGCTTGTCCGGAAGACTTGCCTGTTTTACACGCTACACTTACTAAAAGGCAGAAGATAAGA
>JAYSYG010000324.1:0-15580 GCA_043716685.1 Sphingobacteriaceae bacterium
AAAAAAAATAAAATAAACATATGAAAAAACGTATACTACTTTTTTTAAGCGTATTTGCATTGCTTGCCAAGGCACAGGATCCTTTGGTTTTACAGCCTATTCAAAAGGACAGCACCAAAGCCGAAAAAAAAGACACTTCCTGGAAAGTCTCGGGCTTTTTTGGTGTCAATGCGAGTCAGACCTCACTCAGTAACTGGCAGGGAGGGGGGCAGAATGCAACCGCACTTAACAGCATCTTCAACATTCAGGCCATTTATAAAAAAGGGAAAAAGGAATGGACCAATAAACTGGATGCACAATATGGTATTGCAAAGATAGGCGCCGGAGATGCGGTTCCTTTTCGTAAAAACATCGATCAGCTCTTCGCACTTTCCAAATACGATATAAGAGCTTTTAGTAAATACTGGTATTATGCGGTACAGGCCGATTACAGAACTCAGTTTGCCCCCGGCTACAAATACGACGGAGACTCTACTATAAAACCCGCTGTTTCTGATTTTAATTCTCCGGGTTATATTCAACTTGCCCTTGGCCTCGATTACAAACCCACCGATTATTTTTCGGTAACGTTTGCACCCATTGCAGGAAAAATAACCCTGGTAAACAGGCAATACCTGGCCGATGACGGCGCGTATGGTGTTGAGCCAGCAGTGCGTGACCCGGCAGGAAATATCATAACACATGGTAAACGTGCGCGGTTTGAATTCGGGGGACGCCTGATCGTGAAATTTAAAAAAGACATTGCTAAAAATGTGAACTGGGATTCCTACCTCGATCTTTTCTCGAATTACGGGCATAACCCACAGAATATAGATGTTATATTTAACAATCTCATTACGATTAAGATCAGTAAATATTTCTCAGCAAATATTATTTCCCAGATCATGTACGATGATGATATTATTGTTAAGCGCGATTGGGATAACGACGGACTTTATGACAAAAAAGACAAAGGTGAATTTGCAGGACCGCGTTTACAGGTGCTCACCACAATGGCATTTGGCTTCGGCTACAAATTTTAAATTTCTTTTCTAAATGCGTTTCGCGGTCATCATATTTATTTTTCTTTTCCATGAAGGAGGTGCCCAGGACCCAAAGGCTTCTGTATTTAAACTCAAACCTGCCCTCGGCTTAAATGCCTGCCAGGTGCATGGAGATGCTTACAATGGATATAAAAAACCCGGAATCTTTGCAGGACTTGCTGTTAATGCACGGATAAATGAAGGTATAAGCCTTGAGCTTGGTTTCTATTTTTCACAAAAAGGAACGTGGAAGAATCCTACCAAATACAACCAGGATTATTATCATCTAAACCTCAACTACATCGATCTGCCTGTTTCTTTCCGATACATGCTTAACAAACGTTATTTTTTTACTGTAGGCCCGTCAGTTGCTTACCTGGTAAGTTACAGAGAGAATTTTAATTACACCGATATTACAGGTGACAATACCTTTAAAAAATATGAGATCGGCGTGAACATTGGGCTTGGAAGAACGATGGTAAAAAACTTTAGTTTTGAATTTCGCTGTTCTAACTCCATTAAAGCCATCAGGGAGTATGGAACTGCCTCACATATCTTCTACACGAATGCAGTGGCCCGTTATTTTAACAAAGGATTTTACAACAATATCCTTACCTTGATGTTAGTTTATACACTAGATAAGAAAAGACAAAGTGAAAACCCCTGACTATAAACTCGCTATTGCCGTTACCGGAGCAAGTGGCAGCATTTATGCAAAAGTACTTCTCGATAAGATCACTCAATTTAAGGATCAGGTTAAGGAAGTAAGCCTGGTATTCAGTGACAATGCAAAAGAGGTTTGGTCGCTTGAACTCGCAAACCGCGACTACGAAAATTATTCTTTTAAGATGTACGGCAAGAACGATTTTTATGCGCCTATGGCATCGGGTTCTGCAAAATACAACGCCCTGATCATTTGCCCCTGTAGCATGGGTACAATGGCACGCATCGCTTCCGGTATTAGCAACGACCTTATTACCCGCGCTGCCGACGTTATGCTGAAAGAACGGCGAAGGCTTATTCTCGTAACGCGTGATACTCCTTTAAGTCTTATACACATTAATAATATGAAAACTGTTACTGAAGCCGGCGGTATAATTTGTCCGGCGGCACCTTCTTTTTATTCTAAACCAAAAACTTTTGAAGAACTGGCTGCCACGGTTATTGACAGGGTGATAGATCTCGCAGGCCTTGAACAGGATTCATACCGCTGGGGTGAATAATTGCTCTATTACAATAATTCCCTATTTTTGATTGGACTCTTTAACACGGAGGAACCTGTACATGGAGTCATATTCTCTCTGTGACTCTGTGACTCCTAAACTCTGTGTCAAAAAATAGACTTGTACTAGAAAACAAAGAGATTTAAAAATGATATCATTTGAAATAACCGACTGGGAACAACTTGCTGCAACCGAATACAAAGGAGAAACGGGCTCTGCCCTGTGGCGGACAAAACAATACGAAAACATCAGGGTTCGCCTGGTTGAATATTCAGCCAACTATAAAGCCGATCATTGGTGCAGTAAAGGTCATGTTGTTTTTTGTGTAGAAGGTGAATTCGTAACGCATTTAAAAGACGGCTCAGAATTTTTACTTAAAAAAGGAATGAGTTATCAGACAAGTGATACTATTTTAAATCCTCATTTTTCAACTTGCGCGCATGGGTGTAAACTCTTTATTGTAGATGGCGATTTTTTAGGTGAGTAGGCGCATCTTAAGCTATTAGATCAATTGGAATATCTGAGGACAACTTAAAAATTTAAGATCATAAGTTCTCGTTTTAGAACCTACTTTAATTCTTAAATGTAGCAAATAGGTTCATTAATCCCATCAAACACGCACTTCATCGAAAACAAAACTACGTACGATTATTATTGTGTAACTTTAGCAACAATTTTTTCTTTTCCTATTTAGTCATGCTACTGGTTATTTTTGTTCTGTTTCTTGTTTTTGTAGTTGGTATTGTAATCTATTTCAGGCTTCGAAACACGGAAGCTACAGCAGTAAGTAAAACCGGAATTTCAACTGATTACAAAACATTTATAGACCTTCTGCTATCTTCCAATCCTTCTGTTCATGTGCATATGTTAAAGGAAAACTCACTACAGGTCAAGGATTCAGCACTCTCTTTTTCTTTAACAAAAGTTGAAGGCCGGATGATTATCGTATGGACCTGGATAAGTCCACAATTTGGTAAACGAGGAAAGGAATGGTCTTTTGCTTTACACTATGACCAATTTAGAATGTACACTGAGATTGAAGAAGAAATTGCCACCTATAAATCATCCTTGTATCAAAAGTACAACCTTAATTTTCCTTCTAAGTAAAAAAGCGGTCTGGCACCTCAACTATACATCACTGAATAATCACGAGTCAGAGGCACAATATACCCGCCACTAATTGTAATTTTTACTAACAAAATGCATTCGTGAAATCGTGTCTCAAAATGCAGCCTTTGTTCTTTTCTAACATTTCCCCTGAATTAAACACAGATTATGGACCTCACCCTAATTAAGAATTGTTTTTAAACGTACAAGGTTCTTGTGTGATTTTATTAAATAATGAGATGCACCTGACTGAATTAACTCAGAGGCGATTCTTACATCTTTCTGATCTGAAAATATCAGGATAGTTGTTTTCGGACTAATTATTTTAATTTCCCTCACCAGACCAATTTCTTTTTTCTTTTCTCCCTTAAAATATTCAAGAATGACGGCATCCGGGTTTCTTTTTCTAACCTGGGTCAAAAAGGCTTCCGTGCAACTAAAGAGAAGTACAGTATTAAAGGATTCAAATTGTAGAATGTGCTGGGTAAAATAGGAGGTGCTGATATTGTCGTCTAAAACATAAATTGTTTTTGCTTTTGTTGGTGGTCCCTCGTTTTTAAAAATGGATTTAACTGAATTAAACCAGTTTTTTGAAGAATTTTCTATATCTTTTTTAATGTAGGCGATTATGTTGTTTATTAAAAGGCCATCCTTACGAAAATACTCAGAGGCTCCATTCAAATAGGCATTTTCAAAAACTTCAATATCATTCTGCGAAGAAACAACAATAACTTTGGCTTCCGGTGCAAACTCTTTAAATACAGGAATACTTTCGATACCGTTGGTTTTATCGAGAAAATGATCTAGTAATATATAATCAGGCTTTTCATGCACATCACTAAGGGCTCTTTCTACCGATTCGTATGTAAAAACCTGGATGCTTCTAAAATTGTTTTCAATCGCTTTTTGGATCAATTTGCTATCAGTTTGGTTGTCTTCAATCAGGAATAGTTTGCTCATATAATTAGTCGTAGCAGTAAAATTAAGCCTCAGAGGAGAGGTATTTTATAATTTTCGTTCATGCGCTTACTTTTACCGACGATTGGTCGAAAAAACAGGGGGAACAGAAAGATGCACCCACCGAATACAAAAGTAAAATGCGCTTTTTCTGCTACTCTAAAAGACTATACCGAATGAACAAATGATTTAGTCCAATTATTTTCCTTCGGCACTCCGATCTATCAAAGCCATCTAAGATTTGGCATAGTCCTTTGGACTCCTTTTACAAATCAAGATGGTATTATGTGGAGTCGGCACAGTTGGATTTTGATCGTCCGTATCGAGACATTTACTAAGTTCTCAATACTCTTTTGCAAGAGGCATGCAAAAGCTACTCGAACTGACAATGCCTTAAGAAGCGGTAATGTCGAGTAGGCATAGATGGATTTTGAATGGCCGTATCGAGACATTTACTAAGTTC
Organism: Sphingobacteriaceae bacterium; assembly: GCA_043716685.1. GTDB lineage: Bacteria > Bacteroidota > Bacteroidia > B-17B0 > Aurantibacillaceae > Aurantibacillus. The sequence continues at coordinate 4,773 of JAYSYG010000324.1, forward strand.
TCGATACTCTATTACAAGAGGCAGGCAAAAGCTACTCGAACTGACAATGCCTTAAGAAGCGGTAATGTCGAGTAGGTACAGTTGGATTTATTGAATGGCCGTATCGAGACATTTACCAAGCTCCCGATAGCCTATGACAAGAGATAGGCAAAAGCTAAGAACTGATATGTCGCAATCTCAATTTATCCAGGATATTCTAATTAATCCTCTTTTTCTATCTGCCTATTGAAATTATTTGTTTGCTTCCAAACAATTCTGGTTGATCCGAAGAATATGCTATTTCGTTTCGGTATCTCTTAGGTCCTGTAAGGCTGTTTCTGTGTTAGCAATCAGTAAGTGAATTTTATCAGAAACCTCGTCGAGATTCTGCCCCATTTCAATAGTATGAGCCAGCTCTGCTAATGTGTCCATTTTAAAAAGGCTATAAGAAGATTTCATTTTATGTGCTACCCTTTTCACTTCTGCGAAATTAGCCTGATTTCTGAAACTGTTTAACTTTTCAAGTTCCAATGGAATTTCCCTGAGAAGAATTGCGATCATATCTTTTACAAATTCAGGATCATTGTTAGACAATTCTTCAATATTGCTGAGATCATAGCTGCTATTGTGAGTAGGTTGAAATGCTCCTGACCCGATACCAGAAACACGGGCGTTCTCTACTAAAAGATGAATCGTTTCAATAAGTTCAGCTGCCTTATAAGGTTTAGATAAATAATAGTTCATTCCGCCTTGCATACACCTTTCTTTTTCTCCCAGCAACGAATGAGCCGTCATAGCAATGATTGGTGTTTTCAATTTTAGAATATTTCTTATAAAAGAGGTAGCTACATAACCATCCATCAGGGGCATTTGTAAATCCATTAAAATAACATCAAACGTTTTTGTTTTCAAAATTTCTACGGCAACTTCCCCGTTTTCTGCTATTTCACACTGAATTTTATTTGTTTCAAGAATGTGTTTGGCTAGTTTTTGATTTAGCTCATTGTCTTCTGTGATTAAAACGCTAAGGGTTTTTTCCTGAGGTTTTATTTTCTCTTCTTTTACTGCAGATTCAGTTGGCTTTTCTGCCAGGGTAAAGGGAATTAAAACGCTAAATTCAGAGCCTTGTCCCAATTCGCTCTTCACCGTAATAGTTCCCCTGTATAGTTCCACCAAACTTTTAGTAATGCTAAGTCCTAGTCCCGTTCCACCGAACTTGCGTGTTGTATTATCTTCAGCCTGTTTAAAGCGTTCGAAAATGAGGCTGAGTTTGTCTGGCGGAATACCTATGCCTGTATCTCTAACTACTATCTTAAGCTCAGCTGTATTATTTTTTAAACTATGAACGTTACAGAAAACTTCAATTTTACCGCGCTCTGTAAATTTAACGGCATTTCCAACTAGGTTTATAAAGATCTGGTTGAGCCTTACCCCGTCGGCTAATACAAATTCCGGAATGTCATTTTCGATATAAACGTTCAGTGCAATATTTCGCTCCTTTGCCTTAAAAGCCAAAAGGTTTTTTACGTGGTTTAATGTCTCCCGGATGCTGAGGGGTTTGTTCTCCAGGTTTAAATGCCCGGATTCTATTTTAGAGAAATCAAGGATATCATTAATGATCACCAGAAGATTCTCTCCTGAATTACTTATCGCATCCAGGTATTCTTTCTGTTTATTATCAAGTGGTGTAGCTTTTAAAACGTCTGAAAAACCAATGATAGCATTCATAGGTGTTCTTATTTCGTGACTCATATTGGCCAGGAACTGGTCTTTGGCTAAAACACTTTTTTCGGCAAGTAATTTAGCTTTCTGCAATTGCTTTTCCGCTTTAATGCGGTCTGAAATATCAATGGCATTGCCAATTGCAATGTCTTCACCGGTGGTATCTTTTACAAGAACATTTTTGTAGAGCCACACTTTTATAGTGCCGTTTTTGTGGAGAACGCGCATCAGCCCTTCATCGCTGCCTGAGGTAAATATTTTATCGAGATACTGCTTAACATTAAATTCAACATTCGCTGGTGTAACATCGAAGAGACTTCTGTTTATAAGTTCTTCCCGCGAATAACCAATCAAAGCTGCTCCTGCATGGTTCATGCTTAAGAATTTACCATTACGATCATGCGTACACATAAGTCCCTGAGCATTTTCAAAAAACAAACGGTGTTTCTCTTCGCTTCGTTTCAATAATAATTCCTGTTTTTTTGTTGCGGTAACATCACGGGCTATGCCCAGGTATCCGGTAATGTTTTTCTTTGAATCGTAAAGAGCAGTTATGGAAAGGATGACAGTAATCCGGCTGCCATCTTTTTTAATGTAGGTCCACTCGTTTACATCCGGCATGCCGAGTCTTGATTTTGCAGCAAAGACTTCAAAACCAACCGCCACCTGCATTTTTAGTTCTTCTGATAAAACCTTCGCCCGTTTTACTAATTCTTCTGCATCATGAATGATTATAGGGGTTAGCTCGTTTATTACTTCTTCTGCAGTGTAACCCAGCATTTCCTCTGCTCCTTTATTAAAATTTGTAATGGTTCCATCCACCCCGGTGGCAATAATGGAATAATCGGTTCCGTTTAATATTGCCCCCTGCATTTCAGCTAAGTGACGAATTTGTTCTTCAATATTTTTTTGAGCTGTAATATCATAGCGGATCGTAATGTATTCATGAGGCTTACCTCCATTCTTAACCAGAGGAACAATAGTTGTATCCACCCAATACATTTCACCGTTTTTTTTCATACTCTTTACCTGGCCCTTCCAAATATTTCCTTTAGTGATTATTTCGAGAATACCATTCAAAAATTCTTTTGTATGGTAATTAGAACTGAGCTGAATCTGATTTGCACCTAGCAATTCCTCCCTTGTGTAACCGGAGACCTCGCAGAACTTATCGTTAACATACGTGACTCTATAATCTTTGTCGTTCCTGGTTACGATGGCCGCTTCATCGAGAGCCTTTTGAAGTTGAGTGATCTCATAAAAAGAGTCTTGGAGTGCTGCTTCATTTTTTTTAATATCGGTTATATCTCTGGCAATAGCATACGTAAAGCCGGATATTTTGCTTGGGTTGGAGGACCATTGCACGGTTCGGTAACCGCCGCTCTTTGTTCGCAAACGATTAATGAAACTGTATGATTTTATTCCTTCTCTTAATTTTTTGATCTCATTAATGGTTCGTGGTATATCGTCCGGATGGATTAACTTTGCATAAGGTTCTTTAAGTAACTCCTCTTCGCTCCAGCCTAACACTTGCGTAAATGCCTGATTAACTTTTTTAAAATAACCGTCGGATGCAGAAAGGCAAACCATGTCTGTTGTGGTTTTAAACAGCTCGGCGTAGTCTTGCAATTCTGCTTCAATTTTTTTTGTTTCCGTAACATCGCGTGCAATGGAATAAAGATTTCCTGTAACTTGGTCCGGGTTGGCAACCCATTGAAGAATAAGATACGTTCCGTCTTTTTTACGGTAACGGTTTGTGAAATTAAGTGTTTTTATGCCTTGCCCTAGCTTAACAATTTCGTTCTTTGTGCTTTCAAGATCATCCGGATGAACAAATTCAAGAAAAGGTTTGTCGAGCAATTCTCTTTCTGTCCACCCCAGCACTGCCGTAAAAGCAGGGTTTACTCTTTTAAAAAAGCCATCTGCTCCTGCAACACAAACCATATCTACGGAAGTTTTAAAGAGTTCGGCATATTCATACAGATCTTTTCGTTCTCTCCTGGCTAAAATTTGTGAAACCACTTCCTTTCCCAGCAAAGCAAGCGCTTTTTGTTGTTCAGCGCTTAATATGCGAGGTTCCCGATCTATCACGCACAATGTTCCTAAAGCAAAACCATTGGGATCTATTAAAGGATAGCCGGCATAAAAACGAATGTTGGGTTCGCCGGTAACAAGGGGATTGTTTTTAAATCTCCCATCTTTAGTTGCATCGGTTATTTCGAAAACGTTTTCCTCCTTAATTGCGTATTGGCAAAATGAAATGTCTCTGTGTGTTTCCGGGACATCCAGTCCGGTTTTTGATTTAAACCACTGCCGGTCTTTATCTATAAGGCTTATTAGTGAAATGGGTACGTTACAAATAAGAGAGGCCAGTTCAGTTAACCGATCAAATTCGCGTTCAGCTTCTGTATCAAGAATAGAATAACTCTCAAGTGCTTTTAGTCTTTCTTTTTCATTATCGGGGAGAGGGAGAGAAGTATTCATGGTATTTAAAAGTGATATTACTTAAAAAAATACTTTGACCGAAAACTTATCGATGACCGGGTGATTTCATTCGATCAACTGCAAAACGACGTTTAAAGCAAATTGATCCGTTTTAAAAAAATTTCTTTGTTTGAACGGCTTAAGGGAAGTTGTTTTCCTTCAATTGTAACGGTATTATCTTCTATTTCTTTTATTTTATCTAACCGCACTATAAAAGAACGGTGAATTCTCATAAAATCAGAAGGTAATTGATTTTCGACAGCCTTCATAGTTGAAAGGACGGTGTAGCGTTTATCAGCCGTGAAAATATTTACATAATCTGAAAGGGCCTCAATATATCTTACATCCTTGTAAAGCAATTGAATCATTTTAGTGTCTTGTTTTATATAAAAATAGTCTTTACCGGCAGGTTTAATATTTGCAGCCACTTTCTCAACTTTGGATACCGCCTTTTCGAAACGGTCGTAGGATAATGGTTTAAGAATATAGTCCACAACGTCAAAATTGTACGCCTCAGCCGCGTATTCAGATTTGGAAGAAATGATAATAACGTACGGCACCTGTTTTAATTTCCGGATCAGGTCAAGTCCACTCATTTCCTTCATTTCCATATCCAGAAAAAGCACGTCGCATGATTCCCTGCTTAAATAATCCAGCGCACTTTCTGCATCACTGAATTCCGAAACTAAGTTCAAAGAGCCATATCTTTCAATGCACTTTTTAAGAGATTTAAGTGCTAAAGCATCATCGTCAATAATTACACAATTCATTTTACGCCGTTAGGTAAGTAAATATATTGATTATTTCTTAGAAGAAGTATTTAGAAACTGGCCAATTACAGTATACTTCGGTTTATTCAGGACTTAAGAGCGAACCGGAGCAGATTTTAATTGCCAAGAAGGTAATGTAGAGACTGGACTCAACCCGGGTATGAAAGGTTTTTGAAGTTGAAGAGGAAGCGGTATAGAGTTTTATTTTCGTAAAATTTGCCGGGTAGCTTTTACCAAAACATCTGCCGAATCAGAATCACAGGAATATTAAATACAGCCCCTTATATTTTTTTAAATCAATTTGTTTCTACATAATTAAATTCAAGCCCCGTTACTTCAGCAAAAAGCTCACCAGATTCCTTCATTTCTTCATCATCGGTATCGTACTTCCAGAATACTTTCAATTCGGCCTTATTTTCGGCTAAACCTATTTTGCTTAAAAGATCCATGAGACATCTGGCGGTACCGCTGTTATAATAGTCCAGCTCGAAAATAAGTATAGTAAGATTTTTTGTTGCCAAAGCTTTATACAGCTCTTCTTTAAACCGTGAAAAAAAAAGTATGGGATTTTCGGCGGTACAAATACCACTCATTTTGAATACGTTAAGTTCAATACTTATTTCCGGTGTACTCAGTGTTGCCTCTATTTTAAACATATTACTTTTTTCTATTTATACTTCCTGGATACTAACTTTTAATTCAAAATAACTTCGACCTTTTTTATATTCATTAAAACTATAATTGACATTTTTGCCTGACCTGTAAACAATATCTAACAATCCTATGCCGGCGTTACCCGTCTCGCTTATTACTGTGTTTAACAGAGCATCCTTATAAAAAACCTTTAGCTCTGCTTTGTTCATCTTGCTGTAGCTATTTAGTTTATTGCTGATGATTTGCTTGCTTTAATTATCCACACTATTCCCTGAATAGATTAGTATTCCCTCTGCAAAGTTTAATACAATTAAAGAAGGCAAATCATCTTTTAACGGATACTTTTGTTTACTGATATTTTGTAACACTTCAATACTGATCATTTTGTCCTGGTAATAAATGAACGCGAATAGTTAAGACCTCTGCATCTTTTTTCAAGCAGTTTAAGTGTAGACTCAATCAACGTTTGATCAAATTGTTCCTGGATAGAAATCAAAACAGTAGTTTCTTTTCCAGATTCCCTTGCCTTGGCCAGGAGATTAATTATTTGGTTAGTGCTGGTCATAAGGTTTTTTCAATATTTTCTATTTACAGCGTCATTCGTATTGCTATTATTTAGTTTAATTCAAATCCAATTACCGAAATATCATCCGTTTGTTCCAATTTTCCTTTATGTGTAAGGTGCTCCATTTCCAGCACGTATTCTTGTTGAGACACCGGCAGATTTTTAACTCTGTTGAGAAGTTCGAGAAAGGCTTTTCTGGAGTAGCGTTTACGCTTTCCATTTCCGCCCAACTGATCACGGTAACCGTCTGAAAACATATAAAATTTCTCAGAACCATTTAATTGCAGTGCAGTTTCATTAAAGTTTAACCTGGTATGATTTTCATCTCCAATAGATCTCTTGTTCCCTGGAATAATAAACTGTTCTTTATTTTGATAATATACTAAGAATAATCCTGCACCAGAAAAAGTAAGTGTTTTCTTTTTCCTGTCGTAAACACAGGCTCCAAATTCCATTCCATCCCGAATTGTTTCTTCCCTGTTTTTATTTAAAGAAGTAAAAACCTGGTAGTCTAAAAGTTCCAGAATTTGTGCCGGCGAGGTTACTTTATTTTCAGCCACGATGCGTTGCAGGAAATTACTCCCTAAAAGCGTAAGAAAAGCGCCAGGAACACCATGACCTGTGCAATCTCCAAGCGCTATAACGGTGTACTCGTCAAAACTTTCAATTATGTAAAAATCACCGCTAACCACATCTTTAGGAAGGTATAATTTAACGAAATTTTTAACCGAAGGATGGTGGTTCAGGTTAGGTAAGATGGATTGTTGAATGGTTTTGGCATACATTAAACTATCCATTGCATCATTACTTTTTTCGAAGAGTTCTTTTTGAAGAGTAAGTTTGTTCATCACTACAGATAGTACAGAGGTGAAATTTTTCAGCAAATCAATTTCTCTTTTTTCCAGAGAAAAAGGCGTTTCAAATTCCAGGGCCAGTGCTCCCACCTTTTGTTGAGAATAATTAATAGGTAACATAATATAGGAGCGTATATTTTCTTTACGTCGCTTAATATCCGATCTTGACAAGTAGGTTGCTGCATCCATATCCTGTTCTATGTATTGTTTGCCCTGCAGTAACTGGGGATATGTTTTTATCTCAGATAGTTCATAGGTATCTTTAACAATATCCTCTTCAAACGAGTAATACGCATCGATCTCTGTATTTTCTGTATTTGGTAAAAATAAAGACCCTCTGGCAATTGCCGGAATTTTCGCTTTCAAGGTGTTGAGGGTTAACTTGGCCATTTCTTCAAACGTTTCGCTGTAAATAAGTTGTTCTTTAAGCAAATTATTTATTTCCAGGTCTTCCGTGCGGATATTTAATTGTTTATTTAGCTTGACAAGATTTTTTTCCTGCTTTTTTTTCTGTGTAATATCCAAATAGGTTCCTGAAGCTTTTACGATAGTTCCACCGTTATTTTTTATCGCAAATGATTTTTCTTTTATCCACTTTACTTCATTTTCACAAATAATTCTGTATTCAATTTCGTAAGAATGGCCACTCCGAAGCTTATCCCGGACGTTTCTCAGATTCTCACGATCGCGTATATCCACGATCTTGCCTATGAAACTATTTCCTTCATATAAATACCCTGCCTCTATCCCTAAAATATTCTGACAATTCTGACTTACATAATCGTACTTGAATTCGATCATATTAAAGAGGTAAAAAACGTCGTTAATTGTTTCATTTATCAGCCTGAAATTATTCTCGCTTTCCAATAGTAGGATTTCCGCTTTCTTTCGCTCAGTTATATTTCTTAGTACCGCCTGAAATCCTTTTACCCTGTTTGCATTGAATAAATCCATATTCAATTTAACATTTTGACCCACCCAAACTACTTCACCGTTTCTGTTATTTACTCTGAACTCTAAATAGGAATCTTCCCTTTTTTGGGCAAACTGCTTTAAATAAAAAATGTTCACTCGTTTCTTATCATCCGGGTGAATGATATGAGTAAAATTTCTGTTTGTTAGTTCTTCAGGGAAGTATCCCAGAATTTTTTTAACCGACTCATTTAAGAATATTACCTTTCCATTTTCGTCGGTTGTATAAATTATATCTCCCGCATTATCCAATATATATCCGTATTCGCGTTCTCTGTCTTTGTTATCAGTTATATCGGTAATAATTTCTATGTGTTTTTCTACCAAACCCCTGTTACTATAAACCGGGGTATCCGTAACTAAAAACCATTTTGGCTTTCCGCTTCTCGTGTATAGCAATGTTTCGGCGCTTGACTTTCCAGATGCATCACTTAGAGTCTTTACTTTTACCTGAGGGTGTGTTTTTGGTCCGGCTAAAATTTCCAATAGTCTCTTTCCCATAAGTTCTGCAAGCTCATATTCAACCGACTTTAAAAAACTTTCATTGCACCATTCTATTAAACCTTCGGTATTTGAAATAACAACTCCATTGCTAACCGATTGAGTTACCAGCGAAAGCTCTTTTAATTGATTTTCCTGTTGTTTTTTCTCGGTAATATCCGTGCAAATGCCTGTGTTTCTGGTCAATTCACCCTTCTCGTTACGAATAGCGGAAGACTTTTCACTTATCCATTTGATCTTTCCATTATCAGTCTTAATACGGTACTCGATCTGGTAACTATCCTGCTGATTTAATAATTCCTCCGCATTCCTGAGAATTATTAGATCCTCTTTTAAAACAAAATGTGAACTGAAACTTTTTCCTTTGTAAAAATCTTCCTGAGGCATGCCTAATACAATTGAGCAGGAAGGGCTAATGTATTTATACCTTTTTAATTCAACATCGTAGAGCCAAAAAACGTCTTCAATGGTTTCATTAATCTGGCGGAAGTCGTTCTCACTTTCTTTCAGCGCCAATTCAATTGCTTTTTGTTTTGTAATATCTCTTACTACTCCCTGAAATCCTTTGATTTTTCCTGGATTGTCTTTGTCCTCAACGAGTTTTACGTTCTGCCCTACCCAAAACTCATTTCCATTCGCACCCATAACCTTAAATTCACAATAGGTACTTTCGACACGTTCTTTAAACTGCTTCATATAGAAAGTAACCAGTTGATCTTTAAAGTCCGAATGAATAATGGTTGCAAAATGTTTTCCCTTTAAATACGCCAGATCATACCCCAGAAGATTTGATGCGGTTTTATTGATGAAATCAAAATTTCCGTGGTAATCAGTGGTGTAAATAATATCGCCAACATTATTCAGAATAAAACTATATTCTTTTTCAATTTCATGGCGTTTCAATCCCTCCATTGACAAGGTAATAAAGTCTGCCACAGATTTTACAAAGTTAATATCTTCCAGATCCCAGATCTTTAGTTCGTTTTTATGTTCACAGCACAAAACTCCCTGGAGTTGTCCATTCAGAAAAATAGGAACATCCAGCAATGACTTAACATTGTTTTTTAAAAAGTCCCCCTCTGCAAATTCACGTGTATCCTCATGATTACAGACGTCTGCAGCATTTATGATCTTGCCCTGTAAAATTTTAGAAAAATAAACAGGAAAGTCAGTGCTGTTTAGCTCTTCCCCAGAATCAAAACCATCGTTAGTAGTAGAATATATTTTTTGGCAAACTAATTGATTTGTTTTAAAACTCCAGATTCCAACGCTTTCAATTCCCATAGCGTTCGCAGAGCTCTTACATACATTTTCCTGAATTTCAGTTAAGCTGCCGTTTTCATTCATAGGATTAGTAACAAGCTGAGTGATGCAGGCACTGTATTTGCTAATCTTGGTTTCCCTGGTTAGTTCTTCAGACTGAAGTCGTTTTGCCTCAGTTATATCCTTTCCAACCGCGAGTAAATACTTCTTTTCAATTATTGTATTCTCCCAACTAACTGAAATTTCTTTTCCTGCTTTATCGGTAATTATACTTTCGTAAGTACTATTTTTATTTGACTGTATACTATCAATAACCAGTTTTTGTAGTTTACTGACGTCATACTTATTTTGTCCCCGGTAATTCCACCAACCCTGGTTTAGTATTTCATGTTGTTGCAGTCCTGTAATATCCTCCAGATGCTGATTAACAAATACGAAATTTGCTTTGGCATTTGCTACCAGTATAAATAAATTAGAACTTTCTAAAATTTTATTGCCGAAACTTAGTTTTCGGTTTGTACTTCCCTCTATTAGAAACAATGCCACAGATACCACCGTAGCCTGAATGGTAGCAGATAAATAAATATCCAGTTGGGTCTCAAGCACATCATAGATGTTAAGGAGAACCGTATTCGCCAGAATTATAAATATTAAAAACACTAAAAAGGCTTTCAACTTGGTGAAAATAAGTTTCGAGAATAAAACAAGGCAAGCAGTTTCAATAGCCATTACCGGCAACATTCCGGTTTTTAGTGACTTGTACACCATAACAGCGTACACAAGGAAATAGGAAATTTGCGGTAAAAATATCGCGAAAGAAGTAGCTAAATTCTTCTTAAAAGAAAGAGCAAGTGAAACGATTGCAATGAAAAGTATAATGAAGATAGCCTGCCAATTAGCGGGATATAAATTTAAATAGAGGCTCTCGTAGTATTCGGCTAGCGGAAAGAGGGTAGCTGAGAGAATACTCAAAATCCGTATTTTTATTATGAGCTCATTGTGCGTGGTAAAGGACTCAAAATTTTCGGGTGTAAGTTTTGTGAA
>JAYSYG010000325.1:0-5177 GCA_043716685.1 Sphingobacteriaceae bacterium
GGCTATGTTTCTTTTAATCCGAAAGACACAAAAAAAATAACCTTAATCAATGAAACGGGAACCAAAAACGTAGTAGATGCCTGTTTGCAAAAAAAGATCCCGGCCCTGTGCCACGTAAGTTCCATTGGTACTATAAATAACCTGGATTATACATTGGCCCTTAACGAAGAGGTTTTCTGGAAAAAATCGGGCAAGGAAAGCGATTACGCCATTAGCAAATACAATGGCGAACGCGAAGTGTGGCGGGGCATGGAAGAGGGATTAAACGCGGTGATCGTAAACCCGGGAGTGATCTTATCGCCCGGATTTCATGAACAAAGCAGTTCACGGCTTTTTAACAATTCCTATAAGGGAAATAAATTTTATACAGAAGGCATGTCCGCCTATATTGCCGCAAGCGATGTTGCAAAAAGCATGATCGCGCTGGTAGACAAGAAAAAGTTCGGGCAGCGTTATATCCTGGTGGAACATAATTATTCTTTCAGGGACATTTTTAGCCAAATGCAGCGTAATTTTAACAAGCCGGCCCCCACAATAAATGTCTCACGCGTTATGATGATCTTTGGAAGTTATCTGGAGCGGTTTATAGCCTTTTTTACAGGAAAAGAGCGTAAAATTACCCGGGCATTGATCAATTCTGCTTTTAACAAACAGCTGTTTTCGAATCAAAAGATCAAAAGAGAACTAGAGATTGAATTTGTACCTGTGTACCAGATAATTGAACAGATCTGCAAGAAATACGGCCTTCCGAAACCAAAATCAGGATCAAGTCTTTGATTTTCATCGAATTAAAATCGCTGTTTATCAACAATTTTTTGCTTTTTGTAAGTTATTTTTCTAATTTAGGCTAATTATTTAACAATTAAGTATGCACATTGCGATTGCGGGAAACATTGGGTCGGGGAAAACCACTTTAACATCATTATTGGCAAAACATTACAAATGGCATGCACATTACGAGGACGCCGACGATAATCCCTACCTGAATGATTTTTACGAAGATATGCAACGCTGGTCCTTTAATTTGCAGGTCTACTTTTTAAATAACAGGTTTAACCAAATCTTAGATATCCGAAAAGGAAAACATACAGTTGTGCAGGATCGCACTATTTACGAGGATGCGTATATTTTCGCGCCTAATCTGCATGCGATGGGGCTAATGACCTCGCGCGACTACGATAATTATTTCTCTCTGTTTAAATTAATGGAAAGTCTGGTGAAAGCGCCCGATCTTATTATCTACCTGAGAGCAAGTGTACCAACTTTAGTAAAACAAATTCAAAAGCGTGGCCGCGAATACGAAAACAGTATTCGTCTGGATTATTTAAAGCGATTAAATGAACGCTATGAAGCATGGAACAGCTCCTACGAGTCCGGAAAAATAATAGTTGTGGACGTAGATGATGTAAATTTTAGTGAGAACAAGGAGGATTTAGGGAAAGTTATCAGGATGATTGATGCAGAACTTAACGGATTATTTAAATAGTGAACGGTACAATAAATAAAGACGCCGAATTTTTTGATCAGCATTTCTCCAAATGCGTTGAAACTGTTAATGGTCAGGGTACATTAATTTTAGCCTATGACGGTGTCTTAAATTCTGAAACTATTTCCAAGCTGGAAACTGAGATCGAAACCAATATTCTCGACAAAAATCTGGCAAAAGGTGTGGTAAGGAAAGTATTCTTTATCTGTATCGAATCTCTGCAAAACATGTATATACATGGACACAGGGATGAGAATGGCGCCAAACATAATTTCTTTATCTTGTACATTACCGATAAAGCTGTAAAAATGATCACGGCAAACTTAATTGCCAATTCCGCTATCGAAAAATTAAAAGAACACATTGAAAAAATAAATTCATTCCAGGATCCTGCTGAACTTAAAAAGTATTACCTGGAACATCTTGAAAATAATGTGCTGAGTGAAAAGGGTGGAGCGGGATTAGGATTTATTACCATCTGCATGAAAAGCGGTAATGCGTTGGGAACTCAGTTCGAACAAATAAATGATAATAGGTCCATGTTCTTAATGGAGGTAACTATTACCATTGACTAGTTATTTATCTATAACCGGTCTCTACAACAGATTTTTTTAATGAAGCACTCTTCTTGGAATGGAGAACAAAAAACATATTCTTTTTATTTCTTCCTGGTATCCTAGCCGACAAGATTCTACGCACGGTATATTTAACCGTTTTTTTGCCGAAGCTGCTGTTCTCTATAACAAAGTAAATGTGCTGCATGTTTGCTCTGACGAAAACCTGGAAACCGATTTTGAATGTGTAGAGTCGGCAGAGAATGGTATAACTACGGTTACGGTATATTATAAGAAGGTAACTTCTGAATTTCCTTTGTTCTCACAGCTAATTAAAAAAGCAAAAGTGCTGAAAGCTTTTGACATGGGCTATGAGTTGATTCTGAAAGAGGGAAAACCGGATCTTATTCAACTCAATGTTATTATGCCGATGGGCATAGGGGCCTACCACCTCTCTAAAAAGCACAACATTCCATACATCATCAACGAGAACTGGTCGGGTTACTGCGAAGAGGATGGAAACTACAAAGGCTTTGCGCAACAATTTTATACACGCAAAATCGTTAAAGAGGCAAAGACTATAATGCCTACAAGTGATTATTTAAAAGAAGCGATGTTACGCCACGGCTTAAGCGGAAATTATGTAGTAGTACCAAATGTAGTAAACGTACATGCATTTACACCCCTTGAACGGAAGACTGACAACACAACCAGGCTCATTCATATTTCTTCATTAAACGATAGGGAAAAAAACGTAAGTGGCATTATTCGTGCCTTTAAAAAAGCTTCAGAAAAAAATCCAGCACTTGAATTGAATATTATTGGCGAAGGGGTGGATAAAGAAAAATACAAAACTCTGGTGAAAGAATTAAAGCTGGAAGATAAAATCACATTCAAGGGCCGGTTATTAAGTGCAGCGCTTATAAAAGAAATGAATGCGAATGATGCACTCATCATGTTCAGCAATTATGAAACATTTTGTCTTGTTATTATTGAAGCATTTGCCTGTGCAAAACCTGTTATTACCAGTAATGCAGGCGCAATTAAAACCTATATGAAACCCGAGCTTGGAATTATGGTGGAAAAACAGAATGAAGCTCAGCTGACCAAAGCCATCCTCGATTTTGCTGCCGATACAAAAAAATACAAGGGGGATGTTATCCGAAAGTTTGCTGTTGACAATTACAGCTATGAAAAAGTTGGCGAAAGGCTCACTGAAATTTATACGATGGCACTGAATCAAAAATAAATCAATTGACCGGAATGAGGAAAACAAATAAATTTAACCACATAGGTACATAGTGAGAGGAGTTATGGTTTGCTCAGAATTAAAGGACAACAAATGTATGTGGAACTGTGTCTTAACCGTTTCGTTAAACCTATGTATCTATGTGGTTTAAAAATTTAATGGAGTAAAATGATGCTTAAAAACCTCATATCTTCTTTCTTCGCTAAAAGCACCGTGGCATTTACAATGCTTGTTATCCTGATCGTACAATCGCGCGCGCTTGGAAGCAGCGAGTTGGGCCAGGTAAGCCTGCTCGTGCTGAACCTGGCAATCATTCAAACCATCAGCGATATTTATACCGGCACGGCACTGGTTTATTTTATTCCTAAATATGCCTTAGATAAAATATATAGCACGGGTTTAATATGGACGATCGCTTGCATCCTTGCTGTAAATCTTGTTTTTTATGTATTCAATGTAGGTTTAAAAGAACTTTGGATCCATGTTTTGATTTTGTCTTTTATCTCAACTCTGCAGGCATTTCATAACGTTATACTGCTTGCCAAAGAAAGAATTAAAGCCTATAATTTTTTGATCTTTTTTCAGCCTCTGCTCCTGTTATGTGTGTTATGCATCTCTATATTTATTCTCGACATCACGAATGTAAACGCCTACATCTTTGCTGCCTATATCTCATGGAGCATCTCGCTGTTAGTATCTACCTTTTTTATTTTTAAAACACTGAATGCCGATGATAAAACAAAAGAGGAGTTGCCGCTGAAGAATATTCTACGAAATGGACTCGTGAACCAACTTGGCAACCTGGCCCATACCTTAAGCAACCGTTACAATTATTATATGATAGGGGCAACAATGCTGGTTGGGGTATATGCTAGCGCCACGTCGCTTATAGAATCTGTCTGGATTCTGAGCGGGAGTATTTCACCTATTATTTTAACCCATATTGCCAATCAAAAAGATGTAAAGAATAATAGCCGGGTAACATTTTTATTATCTAAGATCTGTTTTTTGTTAAGTGGTATTTGCGTGCTTATTGTACTCTTTTTACCTGAAGGTTTTTTTACCTTCGTGCTGGGGAAAGATTTTTCGGGTACTAAAACAATCATGTTGTATTTATCGCCGGGCGTTTTGTGCCTGAGTTTTTCGAGTATAATCAGCCATTACTTCTCGGGGTTAGGGCGTCAGAAAATACTTCTTCTTGCAAACGGCTGTGGTTTACTTATGACACTTTGTACCAGCTATTATTTTATTTCCCGGTTTGGATTAATTGGCGCCTGTTATTCCGCTTCCCTATCTTACCTGTCGCAGGCATTGGTTTTAACTATTGTATTTATGAAACAGAATGGATTTAAAATCCCGCATTTGTTTCAACTTAAAAGGGACCTGGAACTTTTGACTCCAGGGGATAACTACCGCGCTACTTAAAAACTAACTCCGTAACAGGCCAAAGTGTTTTAGAATATTGCCGAACTCAAATGTCAGTTCGAGTGAGTTCCCTCCACGTTATTTTCCTCCACAAATTTTGTCAACTCCACAAACTGCGCAACAGAAAGCTGTTCCGGACGTTTGTCTAAAAGTGGATGACGAATCTCGTTGTTATTAAATAAAACGCGTATAGAATTCCGGATGGTTTTCCGGCGTTGGTTAAAAGTGGTCTTCACTACTTTTTTAAAAAGTACTTCATCACACTCCAGGCTTTGAACTTTGTTTCGTGTTAACCGGATCACGGCACTTTTTACTTTGGGAGGCGGTGTAAAAGCATTTTCCTGTACAGTGAAAAGATATTCTATATCGTAATACGCTTGTAAGAGTACACTTAAAATGCCGTAAACCTTAGAACCTGGTTTTTCTGCAAGGCGCATAGCCACTTCTTTCTGGAACATACCCA
>JAYSYG010000326.1:0-5166 GCA_043716685.1 Sphingobacteriaceae bacterium
GTTCAAACCAAATAATGGAAACGCTTCTGTGAATGAACCGCGTCCTACAACCATTTCAGCGCGGCCTTTTGAAACAAGGTCCAGTGTGGCGAAATTCTGGAAAACCCGCACAGGATCTGCTGCGCTAATTACCGTTACTGCACTTGTAAGACGAATGCGTTTGGTGCGTGCAACTGCGGCGGCCAGAATAATAGTCGGAGCAGAATCAAGGAATTCTTTGCGGTGATGTTCACCGATCCCAAATATATCCAAACCCGCCTTATCTGCATGCTCAATTCTATCCAGTAATTGTTCAAGCGCATTGGCACTTTTAAGCGCATTATCTTTTTCGTTGCTTACTATCGCTGCTGCGAAACTATCAATTCCTATTTCCATATTTAAATACCCTGTAATTTTGGAAGATAAAATTAGGGACAAAAAATAACTAAGTACTTAATGTACCTTATTTTTCCAACCTATTAACTTTCTTTCGCAAGTTTCGCTCTTCCATAATAAAAGAATAGCGATGACACAATGACCCGTAAAATAATATTTCCTATAAGCTTTACGCTCCCTCCCTGTGCCAGCACATATATTTCCAAAAGCGCGGTGGATAAATGAAAAATGATAAAGCTGAGGGAAATAAGACGTAATGATCTTAGGTCTTTTATTTTCCTGCTTTCAAAAGATAAAAAAGCAAGTGCCAGCTCGGAGGCTGCTAATAAATAACAAAGCAGGTATTGATTGTCGTTGATGGAGATCTCGACTGTTGCAGGTATTACAACGGGCGCTACAATTAATACAATGCCCGCGGTGAAAGTAATAATTGCATGAATGATAAATAATTTTGATAAGTTCATTTCGTAATTCCTGAGATGAAGATAAAAATAATATGTATGCAATTGTATTTTAGCTTTATTCTGTTTCCTGGTTAGCTATTTTTCATTTTAAAATACCGATGTTTGTGCGGATACATTTCACTATGCTGCAAAGACGTCTCGGACTCCTACAGGCAACAGCCATCAACATGATAGACATGGTTGGCATCGGACCTTTTATCACCTTGCCCATGGTGATAAGCATGATGAACGGCCCTTATTTTTTATATGCTTGGCTGGCGGGTGCCTTGCTCTCTTTTGTTGACGCAATGGTATGGAGTGAGTTGGGTGCGGCATTCCCAAAAGCAGGTGGCTCCTACAATTTTTTAAAGGAAGCTTACGGACCAAAAGGAGCAGGAAAGATGATGAGTTTTTTATTTGTATGGCAGACCATGATCCAGGCTCCGTTGGTTATTGCCTCAGCGTCAATTGGGTTTGCGGCTTATCTTTCGTATTTATTACCTCTTGGTACACTTGGCGCTAAAGCAGTGAGTGGAGGAGTGGTAATTCTTATCGTTATTTTATTGTATCGTAAAATTGAAGCGATAGGAAAGATCAGCGTGTTCTTATGGGGAGGTGTTATACTGACATTGCTGTGGATTATTGGAGGAGGTATTGCACACGGTAATTTTTTAGAACCAGTAACTCAGATGAATGAAGGTTTAACCATGAACTACGCTTTTATTGCAGCTATTGGATTTGCCAGTGTTAAAACGGTGTACAGTTATTTGGGATATTATAACGTGTGTCACCTTGGCGGAGAAATTATAGAGCCTGTAAAGAATATTCCGCGCAGTATGTTTTTATCGATCGCGGGAATTTCCGTTTTATATCTGGCAATGAATGTAAGTGTGACCAGCGTTATTCCCTGGCAGGAGGCTAAAGATAATGACCACGTCATCAGCACGTTTATGCAGCGGCTTGCCGGAGATAGTGCTGCTGTTGTGATAACTTGTCTTATTTTATGGGTGGCGTTTGCTTCAGTTTTTTCTGCAACTCTTGGCTATAGCCGTATTCCTTATGCTGCAGCTGCTGATGGCGCTTTTTTTAAGATCTTTGCAAAGCTTCATCCAACGAGGGGATTTCCGCACATCTCTCTTTTGGTTTTAGGAGGCATTGCTTTTATTTTCAGCCTGCTCTTCAAATTAAAAGATGTTATCAGTGCTATTTTAGCAATGCGTATTCTTATACAGTTTATTGGTCAGGCTATTGGATTGCTTATATTGAGACGGTCACGGGGTAAAGAAATCTTCCCTTACAAAATGCCTTTCTTTCCCCTGCCTGTGTACCTGGCTATTTTAATGTGGCTTGGCATCCTGGTGAGTACGGGCCGGGAAATGGTGCTTGGCGGTTTAGCTGTCATAGCTACGGGTATACTTGTTTATTTTATTAAAGCCAAAAGAAATAAGGAGTGGCCGTTTCATTAACAGGAGTAAAAACAAAAATTAAGTATGGGCTGGATTTGTCCTAAATGCGAAAGAGAGTTGCGCTACGAAAATGTCTGGCACAATTGTGTGAAGGTAGACTTGGATAGTTTGTTCGAAGGAAAATCCAAAGACCTTCCTTTTGTGTTCGATAAATTGCTCGTTGAAATTATGAATTGGAAAGATGTTATCGTTAGTACGTCGCAGAATTGCATTGTTTTTGTGCATTACAAGACTTTTCTCATAATCCGGCCCATGAAAAAGGAACTTGATCTTAAATTTTATTCAAAAACAGAAGAAGAAAATACAGTCATTACAAAGCAGATTTTTTACGCCGGTAAATACCAGAATCATATCCGTGTTTCTTCATTAGACGATATAACGCCAAAAATATTGACGTTTATTAAAAAGTCCTATGATTTATTGTAAAGCTTTGAAAGGGATTGTTCTACTCTATTCGAACTCTTTTCGCATTAAAGGAAAAACTACTCAAAAAATTAAACGGTGTTTCTATTCTAGTGTCAAGTCAACAATACTTTATCGGTTCACTCTAACAGGGTCTCCTTACGATACCGTAACCCTCTCGGAGTTTATTACGGCTGTTTTTGATTGACATACACCAGGGGTGAGCAAGTAATTTCCCTTTTGTTTATACATGCTTAAACGAAACCAAGACTTTCTAATAGCTATCGGCATTTCTTTCCCCATATCAAGTGGTACTATAATTGATTCTGTAATTCCAACATATTCAAATACAGTATGATCAGACGCTCACAAGTAAATATGCATAGCGTTAAAGCATTAAGCAGCCAGCAACAAATACATGGTAATTGGGAGCTCGATCTTAAAGTTAACCACTTATACTGGTCACCCGATCAGTATAAGCTTTATGGTTATGAACCGAAAGAGCTTGTCTTAAATGATGAGTATTTCATAATTAACACGACACATCCTTCAGATATAGAAAGAATTACCAGTATAATTAACGAAGCATTACGTAAGCATAAAGATTATAATTTCAAACGCCGTATTATTAAAAAGGATGGCACTTTGGGTTTCGTAGAGACACGGGCAAGAATTATCCGTTCAGAAAATGGAATCCCGAAAAAAATAATGGGGATAACCATTGATGTGATAGGCGATTCTGACAATGGATTTTTCGACTACAATGACCCGGTGTTTTTTAATCAGTTCTATAACAACTATAAAAAAGCAATTAGTGTTGAAATTTACAAATGGACGTTTGATACCGCACTTGCAAAGGACCTTTGCCAGGAAGTATTCTT
Source organism: Sphingobacteriaceae bacterium (assembly GCA_043716685.1). Classification (GTDB taxonomy): domain Bacteria; phylum Bacteroidota; class Bacteroidia; order B-17B0; family Aurantibacillaceae; genus Aurantibacillus. The sequence goes on from JAYSYG010000326.1 coordinate 3,568, forward strand.
AAAGGCATGGCAAAATATGTCAAAATATGACCCATTAAAAGGAGAGTTATATACATGGCTGATTAATATTGCAAAGAATCATTGTAAGGATTACCTGCGCTCAAAATATTTCAGATACCACCAGCTTACGCAGAATTATGATTTTACGCCTGAAACACCCAGCGAGGAGAATTCTCTGAACCTGGGCGATCTTTATATTAAAGAGTTGTTACTTCTTTTACCATTAGATCTTAGAGAAATAATAGAGTTATTATTTGTTCAGGGTTTTACGCAAACAGATATTGCCAAACTAAAAGGTCTTCCCCTGGGTACAGTTAAATCCCGCAGCAGGATGGCTATTAAACAATTGCGCGACTTTTTGCATGCCCCTCAAAACATAGGAGTAAAGGAAGAATTAATTTTCTGCTGATATTTTCATGCATCTGGCGATCAAACCAAACTCAGGTTTTTTTTACTTTTTAAAAAAAGAAAGTAATGCTTCCTTTTATAAAAAAAGGAATGCCTGGCGTGTAGTTTAGTTCTGAAACTGGCTTGTTTTCATTTTTAAGTTTGCTTTCTGTATTAAATTGTGCTTCGTTCCAATTTACATTCAGGAGATTTTCCATAACAAGGCCCAAAGCATATTTTGGTTGTGTATAATTTATAACCGCATCCAGTAATTTATATCCGTGGGCGGTAACTGTATTGTCCTCGTTGGCAGGACGGTCTCCAACCCAACGGTAGCGCAAACCTGCATTTAAACCGTTTTTAAATTTAACGGTCAGCCCGCCAATGCTTGTAAATACAGGCGCCAGGGGAATAAAATTCTTTCCCTCGGGATCTTTTATGGAACGTCCCAGCGCATAATTGGCATCCATATCTGCAAACAACCATCCAAATAGCTGGTAACGAAGCGAAAGGTCTGCTCCATACCGCCTGGTATATCCACTTGGTTCTACAACTGCGGCATCACCAACATAAACGAATTCCTGTTCAAGATCAAGCACCCAAACGGCGGCATTTACCAGTAGTCTTTTTACGGGTTTGAAGAAAATGCCCAGGTCCGCGCCCATGCCTCTGGGCAAGGTGTGCGCAACACTATCTGCAACAACTACACGCGTATCATTTGAATGAAAACCCGTTCCGGTCTTCAGATATATTTGTGTGGTACGGTTTACATTATACATCAAATTCAGCTTCGGGCTAAAAATGTGTTTGTTTACAACTTTATGACTATAGGTCGAATCCAGATCATTTACATACGAAAATTGGAACTGATCGAAACGCAGGCCGGCGTTAATGATCAGCCTGCTTGTAATATTATAGGTCTCATCAATATACACTCCCCCATTCCCCTGATTGGTTTGCCCAAGAGACAAAGGAGTTATAACTCTTTTTCTTTGTACTGTATGTGAAAGTTCACTGTTGCGAATGGCATTATACCGCAACTGAACTCCGGATTCTGATCTTAGTTTTTTTCCAAAGAGGTTTAAATTTTTTGTGTAACTGCCATTATAGCCGTAAATAGTACGCTGCTCCTTTTGCCTGATCTGATCTCCGTTAATTGAATCTTCAAGAAAAAAAGTGAAGTTTGAGTACAGTTCAAAATTGTAATTGATA
>JAYSYG010000327.1:0-1606 GCA_043716685.1 Sphingobacteriaceae bacterium
TCTCCCAAATTTTTAAAAGCAAGTTCTATGTCTTCAAGCCAGTTTATAATATCATTCATAAAAACCACATCAAATTTCCTGTTCATTTCTGAAACATGATAAACGCCGGTAGTGTGCAGTTCTATTTTAGAATTTAAATAATCTTTCAATAATAAAATACCTTCCGTTGACCACCCGTTTTTCATAGTATCGATACTCTCCTTATACAAGTCTGATGCTACCACTTCTGTTGCACCTCTTCTTTCAGCCTCAATTGAGAACAAGCCGTCGTTTGCGCCTATATCTAAAAAAGATTTTCCGTTTAACTGCTCGGGTAATCCAATAAAATCCCAGATCGATCTTTCCACATGACCTGGCGTTTTATAGCCATTCCCTAATTCTATAGATTGTCTCCAGTTAGTATAAGAAAGAATTTTTTTTAGTTTTAAATCCATTTTATAAACTTTAAATTTTTATTCTACTTTTAAATGCGCTGCTGCTAAATCCATGATCTCTGTTTAGGAAAAAAAGTTCTTCAGTGAGCTCCGTTCCGGTGATAAGCTTGCCTTTATAGTCGTTGCCTAAAAAGCGGATGTCGTATTTACCTTTTTTTAGAAGGTCAATCAATTCATCTTCTGAATTATATACCAGTACTTCATCTACCAACCTGCACTCTTTTAAAATTTCAACCCTATGCTCTAAGGGAAATATGGGTTGTTTTTTTCCGGGGTTTATTTTCTGATCAATGTTTTCGGCTTTATTGACGGCTACAGTGAGGTAATCACACTGTTGTTTGCATTCTCTGAAGCCTAGAATGTGACCGTAGTGGAATAGATCGAACACCCCGCATATAAATCCTTTTTTCATTTTTTTTGTAATTCATTTTTTAAATACATTTCCAGATTCCCTTCTGGTTTCCAACCGAGAATTTGTTTTGCCTTCGTATTATCTGCAAACGTTATCTCCGCTTCTCCTTCACGTTTCTCTATAAATTTGTAAGCCGTGCCAATTTGTTTTGCCAGATCAAGCACCGAAGTCGTTGAACCCTGACCAATATTAAAAGCAGTATTTAATTTGCCTGGATGAATACTTGCCAGGTAATTTGCATTTGCCAGGTCTTTTACGTGTATAAAATCTCTTTGCTGCGATCCATCTCCTGTAACCAGCATCTCCAGGCCTTTTTTTGCTTTGTTTAAAAAAATACCAACAACACTGCTATAAGCGTTAAACGGATTTTTTTCATTAAAAGATCTGGGGCCATAAGGATTAAAATATCTTAATGTTGCATAATCCAAAGGGTATCTTGTAGCAATTAACTCCAGGTATCTTTCCACTTCATATTTTTGAAAAGCGTATGGACTTAAACAATCTATCTTTTCCGTTTCAAGAGTCGGAATTTTCGAGGGAGTTCCATAAATAGCGCTTGATCCACTATAAACCAAGCGGGGATAATAATTTTCCCGGATCATTAATTCAATTAAATGTGTTGCTAAAAGCACGTTAGCTTTAATATGCTCACTTATTAATTCAAAGCTTGGTTGAATTCTTGGTAGGGCAGCCAGGTGGAATACGATCTTAAACTCTTTTAATGAGTCTAGTTCAAACGCGTCTTTTTCAATGAATTTAA
>JAYSYG010000328.1:0-1606 GCA_043716685.1 Sphingobacteriaceae bacterium
TTTTGCCGTAGATGGTAAATACACGTTGATTGTACAGGCAAAAGACCGGAGTAAAAATGTTTCTGCGGCAAGGGATTACAGGGTACAGTTTGAGATAGAAAATAAGCCGAGCGTAACGCAGGTTTTAAATTATCCTAACCCCTTTACTACCAGCACACGCTTTGTGTTTACACTTACCGGTAGTGAGATTCCTGAAGTATTTACCATACAGATAATGACGGTTACCGGTAAAATTGTAAAAGAAATTACGCGCGGGGAATTAGGTAACCTGCACATAGGGAGAAACATTACCGAGTACGCCTGGGATGGCCGTGATAACTTTGGCGACCGCCTGGGGAATGGCGTTTATTTATACAGGGTGCTTACAAAGCTGAACGGTCAGAATATTGAAAAAAATGCCTCTGGCGCGGATAAATACTTTGTGAAGGATTTTGGGAAAATGGTGCTGATGCGGTAATACCGGAAGAACGGGACTACACTGAACCAAGAGTGGAGCGGGGACGAATGCGGATTGATGCGCCAAAAAAAAGAATTTTACAGTCTGATTGCGGATAAATATTTGTTATTTTTGCCCACTATGAACGCGAATAAAAAAGTGGTAACGCCGGTTATCAGGAACCCTAAAACATCGTACGAAAAATTTGAAAACTGGGCTGCAAAAAACGATCAGAAGATCTTTACCGTTTTAATTATCACCTGTTTAGTTTTATCCTTTATTTCGTTTAATGCCCGCATCAGCGAAGCGCATGATGATGCTCTTTACCTGGAAGGCGGCTGGCGTTATGTGAATGAATTTCCCACGTATTTCTATACACAGAATGCCCCACTCTACCCTATGTTCCTTGGTTTTCTGATCAAGATCATTGGGTTTAAGTTAATGGTGTTTAAACTTTTTTCTACACTTTTTAATTTAGCAGGATTTATTCTTTTTTATAAGGCGTTAAAAGGTAAGATCCCGGCGATTGTATTTATACCGGTGATGATCTTCCAGGCCTGTAACCACCTGATTATTTATTACGCCAGCATGACGTTTACTGAAGCTTTTTATTTTTTCTTTCAGGGACTGTTCTTTTTTTACACTGTAAAGCTGGTTGAAATGATTGCAACAGAAGGCGTTCAGATTAAACCCCAGCTGAAAACCTGGCTAATGTTCGGCTTAAGCATGTTCCTGATAAGTACCGCAAAAAGTTCCGCCATTGTTGTTATTCCCGCTGTATTATTATTTTTTGCACTGGAAAAAAACTGGAAGGCTTCAGGTGTTTCTTTCGCAAGTTATCTTGTGTTTAAAATTCCCTATGAAATTATTGTAAGATCGGTTTGGACTGCGCAAAATCAATTTGCCGGTCAAAGTAAGATCCTCCTGCAAAAAGACCCTTATGATAAAACTCAGGGAACTGAAGACTTTGCCGGATTTATACAACGCTTCCTGGAGAATTGCAATTTATCACTCAGTAAACGTTTCTACCAGCTTATCGGCTGGCGCGATGAAACAAATTTTGACCTGAATACTTTTGTAACCCTGCTTACAATAGCGCTCGCCCTGTTTGGCTTCTGGAAATTAATTAAAGACAAAAACAAAATCATGACCCTGCTTGCTCTTTTTACC
>JAYSYG010000329.1:0-5149 GCA_043716685.1 Sphingobacteriaceae bacterium
AAGGGTCGCCATTGTAGAAAAACATATGTTCATAGCCCTCATCTCCTCTAACTACATTAGAAGTTGAATCCACCGGATTTTTTGTTTCATCTAAAATAATCACGCGCGTTTTGTAAGTAGTATTTGCTGCAAGCGTTATTACAGAGTCAGCCCCACCATTTAAAAATCCTCCTGCTACGCCACCATCACCATCGGGATCTTTAAAGCTAAAGGGTGAGCCTGCAATCGCAACATTTGTGATCGAATCCCAGATATAAACCCTAAGGGTAGTAATAACTTCCGGATCATTAGCCGGAGGCGTAACAGGCGGCGGTTCTGGTTCCGGATCTTTTTTGTCTTTTTTACAAGCTGTAAGGCTCAGTGTTAGTGCTACAGCCGCATAGGCTGCCATTTTGATTGTTTGTTTCATTGTTTTCATTTTTTACGTTGGTTTTATTTTTTATCGTATAGAGTTAAGGGGATTGTCAGGCGCACATTATAAGAAACTCCGACTGCATCACAGTAATATCTGAACCGGTCTAAATACTCGCGGTACCTGGTATTCAGTAAATTGGTAGCGCTTAGATTGATTAGAAATTTTTGTTTTTTTACATGCAGTTCGGTTCCTATTTCAACGCCGAGCAGATAATAAGCTGGTGGTGGTGGCGCAAAATCTATATTTGCGGGTGCCCGCCACTGTTTTGCTACAACCTGGTTGTTGATTTGCACATAGGTATTTTCAATCGCTTTTATGGTGGGTAATTTAAATTTGAGATTCAGATCTCCACGGTCGGCTGGCATATAAATTAAATAGTCATTTATACTAAAATTCCAGGCTCTTACAATCATGCCTTTTGCTAAAACAGAAAAGTACTTATTGAAAAGATATTCAGTTTTTAAATCAATACCACTAATGCGCACCTTATCCTGCCTGTATACAAAAACGGGAAACGCTCCCCTGATTGTTAGTTCAAGTTCTCCGGATGGATTCAGATAAATAAAGTTGTTGAAGCGGTTGTAATAGCAGGTTAGTTCAACGCTGAGTTTTTTTGATTTATATATTCCTGTTGCTGTAAGGTTATAACAGGTTTCAGATTTAAAATTTGGGTTACCACGTTCTATAGTTCCCGCTCCCTGATGAATGCCATTGCTGTAAAGCTCATTTGGTGCAGGGGCGCGCCAGGCTGAGCCGCCATTGAGAAAAAAATTAAGATCAGGGCGGGGTTTCCATATAAGTCCACCATTATAGGTGTAGTTTTTAAAATTACGAGGATGTTCTTTCCATTCTTTACCTTCATAAAAATAAGACTGCAAATGCTTTTCGTCGTAACGGACACCCAGCTCCACTTCTACATAACGTTTAACAAGTCTTTCGGATGCAAACAGACCAAATGAATTACTCACATAATTTGGGATAAAGAACCGGCCAGAATAAATGTTACCCTGGTGCATATAACTTGCTCCGTATATGCCCCGGAATGACTTTATATTGTCATGCTCTATAATTCCCTCAGCGGTTTGAGAAGTGATCTTCAAATCGAGATCGGGTCCAATGACACCTGTTTCTTTTTCAACTGTTGTCAAGCGTCTTAGATCATATTCTTTCCTGATATTATATTGCCAGGCATATTGAAGTTTCGCTCTCCATTTAGCAGAAAAATGATAATGCGCCAGACCTTTAATAAGCTCGTGTGTTGCTTCCTGCTTAGGCCTTCCTACAGAGTAGGTAAATGCAGCAAGACTATCCAGAGGTTTGTTACGCGTTAGTGCATTATTCAAATCGGTTAAATTGCCAATGTGTGACCCTTTAAATATTCCTATTGTGGTATTGAATTGTGAATAATACATTTCAATACCCCATTTTTTTCGATGATAACCCAAGGCATAAGAAAAGTTTTTTTCTTCAATACCGGTATTATTCAAGTAGTAGGTTGGTGTTTTAACAGTGCCACCTTTTTTTAAACTCCCCTGTACCCGCCAGCTAAAACTTTTGAGCTTATTAAAGTTACCCTCCAGTATGCCCGAAGCTGCGCCTGTTTGACCGTTACTTAGACCAACTAAATTAATCTCACCTGTAACAGCAGCCGTGTCTGGCAACTCATTGGGCTCCACTAAAACTACACCTGCTATTGCATCGCTTCCATAACGGATCGCACCCACACCTTTGATCACAGAGAATTTTTTAGCCATAAAAGGGTCTATTTCCGGTGCATGCTCATTTCCCCATTGTTGTCCTTCCTGCCTGATCCCGTTATTAAGGATCAATAATCTATAACCCTGCATACCATGTACCATAGGTTTTGAAATAGTGGCGCCGGTATTTAAGGTAGTAACACCACTAATATTTTTTAACACTTCACCAAGGCTTTGTCCTTTTGTTTTTTGAATTTCTTCTTCAGACAGCTGATCAACGGTTTGAGTTTTTTTCATCTCTGTGCGTTTGTCCATAATATCCACCTCTTCCAGGTTATGCATACTATGCGGGAGTTTCAATAAAACTTTTTTTGATTTATTCAGGGTAACATTGAACACAGTGTCTTTACACCCTATATGTTGAACCAGGAGTTGATAGTTTCCGCTACAAAGTTTATCAAAAACAAACTCACCGGCTTCATTGGTTTGAACGATTCTTTGGGGCGCTAACAGTTTAACCACGGCGAAGCCTAGTGTTTCGCTGTTGTCCTGGTCTTCAATAAGGCCTCTTATAATCAAATCGCAATCCTGCGATTTAGAAATAAAGGTCATTACAGAAAACGCACACGTAAGTATGTGTTTTTTTAATAACATATCTGATCATGGAAAACATGATCTGAAAAAAAATTAATAAGGATTTAGAAAACTACAACCGGAATTAAACAGTTGCAGGGGGTCCCCTGAGAGAGACCTTAAATTTAGAGGCGAGTGTTGTGTTAAAAACGCAAAGTGAAGAGTAACTATCTCTTGGTTTTGAAAATACCGTAAGTCGTTCTTGTGTTTTTGGAGGAGTTGCAGAGACAGAAAAAACATAATCGCAAATAGAACATGTATGCTCTGCCTTGCAATAGTGAACGTCTTTAATGCCGCAGTGGTCATCATTAAAATGCTCAAAATCGTGCATTGTTTTATCCACCATTGGGAAAACAAGCAATGCAAACATGAGCACTGAAATATATGATTTTATCTTTTTCAAGTTATATCAATCAATGCAAATATAATCATTACATTTTAATTTGCCTGGTTTTAACAACTTGTAGCCTTCCATAAGGTCGTTTTAACGGTATTTAATTAGAATGAAGGCGCCATTTCGAGCATATAAAAACCAACCTTAGCTTTGTACGGTGAACTTTTTTTCAAAAATATGATAATAGCTGATTTTTTTTGTGCTGCACTAAAAAGAAAACGCAGGCAAAAGAAAAGGTTTCTACCTGCCCGGATTCAAGCGGTACTATTTCGTATGACAAACACATTGTTCCAACAATAAATGCATCCTGTGAAATAAATAATAGTTCGTGTCATGGAGTATCTTCGAATTATGGAGACTTTACTACTTATAAAGGGTTCACCTCACATCCGGCATACCACCTTATTCACTCGATAAAACAAGATGACACCAAGAATGTTTTACCCACGCCATTTGAAGGAGGCAAACTGTCGGATTGCAATATTGCTATTATTGTAAACTGGATAAACCAGGGAGAGAAGAATAACTAAAGATTTAACTTTAAAAGCCATCAATCTTTTTTTATTTGTAAGTGCGCTCGGCCACGCATATTTACTGATGTTTAATGGATTGGGAGAATGGGTCTTTTTAAACTCTTGCAATTTAACATATCAATAAACACGTTAAGACCCAAGGGTAGTAGAAATGTAAAATTATTTAAAGAATTTTAAATTCACTAAATTTGAAAGGAATGAAAAATATACTTTTAGCTATAGTTCTGTTTTTTAACGTTAAAAATCTGGTTTTGGGACAATGTACTATCTCGGGGTTATCTTCGACGTATTGCGCCAACTCCTCTGCGAGCGGCATATCTGTGAATCCTGTAGGTGGAACATTGGCTGGCCCTGGTATTGCTAATTCTATTTTTAGCCCTTCAATGGCCGGTATAGGAACTCATACTATAAACTATTCGTATTGTGCCAGCTCTTACTCTTTAGAGTCCCTCACGTTCAATCAACCGGTCTATTCACCAATATTTGTAACCCTCGGAGATAATCAAATCAGCGCACAATTGCCAATAGGTTTTACGTTTAGGTTTTTCTGCAATGACTATACTGATTTTTATATAAGTTCTAATGGATTTATTACGTTCTCTTCTCAGCAATCTGCCGGCTGTTGCCAGGGCTTAGCATTGCCTGCACCGGGATTTAACAATATAATTGCCTGCGCCTGGACAGACCTTGATCCTTCGCAAGGTGGCACGATAAGGTATTGCTTAATGGGAACTGCTCCAAACAGGATGTTACTGGTTTCCTTTAACTGTATTTTTCACAAAACGGGGCAGGGTCCTGTTTCCTCTGAAATATTTTTGTATGAATCCAGTAATGCAATTGAAATAAGCACCATAACAAAACCAATCCCAACTGGTACTATTCAGTACAATGCCACTATGGGTATTCAAAGCGCCAATGGGCAATCATACGTTGTTCCCGGTAGAAATGGAACTTCCACGTGGACGGCAACGAATGAACGTTATAGATATTCACCCGGAGAGGATTGCTCATTTACTCAAACAGTCAATGTGTATCCAAATCCCATTGTGACCGCCATCGCTTCGAAAAGTTATATTTGCGTTGGGGAAACGGTTGTATTAAATGCTACCGGTAGTTCATACTATGTTTGGAGTAATTCTCAAATAGGATCTGGTATAACCGAAACTCCAACTACGGCTACAACTTATACAGTTATTGGGACGAACCTTACCGGATGTGCAGGGAGCGGAACAGTGCATATAAAGGTATCGGGTTGTAGTTCAATAAGTGAAGAATCACTCCAAAAGGAAACGCTATTGAATGCTTACCCAAACCCAAGTAATGGAACGGTAATTATTCAATCGCATTCGAATTTGAGAATAGAACTTAAGAATGAACTTGGTGAAAATATTAGTGTATTAGAGCTTTCAGAACTTAACAAGTATACAGTTTTACTTTCTGATTTAGCGCCGGGAATATATGTTTTGGTAGCACAAAA
>JAYSYG010000330.1:0-1603 GCA_043716685.1 Sphingobacteriaceae bacterium
GCCTGTGACCGCTTAGGGATGTTTGTGATGGATGAAGCTTTTGATATGTGGATCGAACCTAAAAACAAGGCCGATTACCATCTTTATTTTAAAGAATGGTGGGATAAAGATATCACTTCAATCATTCTTCGCGACCGTAATCATCCTTCAATCATTCTTTGGAGTATTGGGAATGAAATAACAGAACGTGCTGATTCATCTGGACTTGTGTTGACAAAAATGTTAGTCGACAGAGTGCACGAATTAGATTTAACCCGGCCGGCTACCGAAGCTGTTTGTGCCTTTTGGCTGCCCGAACATAAAAATTATACATGGGATAAAAGCACTCCTCCCATTTTTAAATTATTAGATGTTCACGGATATAATTATCAATATAATGATTATGTAAAGGATCATCATAAATATCCGGAACGAATTATCGTTGGTACAGAATCATTTCCAAAGGAAGCTTATGAGAATTGGCAACAGTGTGTAAAATATCCTTATGTGATCGGTGATTTCGTCTGGACAGCATTAGATTATATCGGTGAAGCCAGAATAGGAAATGCAAGACTGGTCAAAAAAAATGTAATAAAAGACAATGCTTCAAATGAATTCTGGCCCTGGTTTAATGCTTATTGTGGTGATTTTGATCTGACCGGGCATAAAAAACCACAATCTTACTATCGTGATGTGGTTTGGGAAAACAGCAAAATTGAAATGATGGTACATAGGCCAATTCCCAATGACATGAAAGAAGTAATAAGTGCCTGGGGCTGGCCGGATGAAATGCCAAGCTGGAGTTGGCCGAAATCTGAAGGAGATAGTTTACAGGTTCGTGTTTTTACACGTTCACCAATCGTCCGGTTAGAATTAAATGGTCAGAAAATAGCGGAACAAAAAGTTCCGGAAGGATCTATAACTGCAGATTTCAAACTACCCTATCACCCCGGCATACTGACAGCAACCGCTTTAGAGAATGGGAATGTAGTGGCCACCAAAAGTCTAAAAACGACTGGTAGCCCAAAAAGCATACGGTTGATTGCCGACAGAAACGTGATCAAAACCAATCTCAATGACTTATCATATATTACGGCAGAAGTGGTTGATGAAGATGGCAATATTGTCCCTTATGCTGATGATATTAATATCTCTTTTCGCATAATGGGTAGTAATGGAAAAATTGTTGCCGTAGCAAATGGCAACCCCATTGATATGTCCAGCTTTCAAAGTGGCGTTAAAAAATCATGGGCCGGAAGATGCCTTGCAATTTTGCAACCTTCAGAAAAAGCGGGCAAGATGGTTGTAATCGCAACAGCAAAGGGACTGAGAGAAGGAAAAATTGAAATTACAAGTAAATAATGGAATACTGTTTGGGGTTATTGAAGTTGAGGTGAAAGTGCGATATTAATTTATCGTAAATTAACGGAATATATAATACATTTACCCCTTGAACAAATGATTTGTTTCAAGGGCAAATACTAAGCCCTTTTCCGGTAATTGAAAAAGCTAATGTCAAAAAGTAGCAATCAAGACGAGTTATTGCAAAAGCAGCTTAATGCCGGGGAAGAAGCCGCACTGGAAAAACTGTTTCATCTGTATTATGACGATCTTTGTAGATACA
>JAYSYG010000034.1:0-7746 GCA_043716685.1 Sphingobacteriaceae bacterium
TGCTGGTGTGAACCAGGAAAGGATAATACCTGTGGGAAAAGATTTACGCAACAATTTGGCGATCTGCCTTATGGTTACGATCATAAATACACCTATTCACGTCAGGGCTTTAATTTAAAAATTACGGATATGCAGGCTGCGCTTGGTTTGGCACAGCTAGAAAAACTAAATGGATTTGTTGAAACAAGAAGAAAAAACTTCGCCCTCCTTACAAAAGCTTTAAGTAAGCATACACACAAATTAATTCTTCCTGAGGCGACAGAAAATTCCAATCCTTCCTGGTTCGGATTTCTAATTACAGTAAAACCAGATGCAGGAATTACGCGCGATGAATTAGTAAGTATTCTTACAGAAAAGAAAATTGCCACACGCTTATTATTTGCCGGAGATATAAGGAAGCAGCCTTATTTTAAAGATTATCCATACAGGGTTATAGGAGATCTGAAAAACACAGATGTTATTTTGAAAGATACATTCTGGATAGGCGTTACGCCCATGATTGATGAGGAAATGATCAATTATATGGCATCCTGTTTTGATGAGGTATTGGATTAATTATCAAATACGCTGCAAAGTATTTTGTTAAATTCCTTACATCCATTTAGGTTATGCAAAACACATTGATTGATCCATTGATCATTTGAGATCAGGAAAGAAGTTTTTCGGGTCTTTTATGCTTCCACCTTCTGTGACTCCATAGCCAGATATAAGGTTGTTCACGGATGTTTTTCTCAAGATGCCTTGTGTGCAGTTCAGATATTTCGCCATCCGGATGGTCTTTTGGGTTCTCGGTTATAATTGTGGTGCTTAAATTATAATAGCCTCGTTTTGCCTTTTTTATATTAAGGTATACCACCGGATAATTGAATTTTTTTGCCAATTTTTCTGTGCCGTTAAATACAGGTGTATCCTGGTTTAAAAAAGTAGTCCAGTAAGCACTTTCCGGTGGGGGGGTCTGGTCGGCGATCAAACCGATTGTTGTGGATATGTTTTGTTGTTTTAAAATGATCAGTCTTTTATAGAGTTGGCTCATGGCCACAATGTCCCCGCCAAACCTGCTACGCAGCTCGAGCATAAATTTATCGAAATTTTTATTTGTAAGCGGATGGTAAACACCGGTGATCATACGTGTAAAGTATACCTGGTGTGCGATGGCGCCCCATTCCCAATTGCCACAATGGCCCATTACACCTACAATTGTTTGGTTCTTGTCAAAAAAATACTGGAAAGATTTTAAGGATGGTTCATCAATCACACAACGCATTTTAAATTCTGATTTTGAAATGGTCAATAACTTTACAGTTTCAAAAATTACATCACAAAAGTGCAGGTAAAAATCTTTGGTAATTTTTTTTATTTCTGCTTCTGATTTTTCCGGGAACGATTTTTTTAAGTTTTCTGTTACTACTTTTTTCCGGTACCCGATCACATAATAAACCAGCAGATAGAAAAAATTACTGAACCCGAATAAAAGCCAGAAAGGTAAAATAGAAATAGAGTAGAGCAGGGAGATGACGAATATTTTAAAAAGCCATTTGCTCAATTTAGAAATTCGGTTTTAACAGGTATTTACTGTAGAAATCGACAATGTGCTTCGCTGCATCGTCTGCAGTATCTACGATCTTAAACAAATCGAGGTCAATGGGATTGATGTTGTGCTCCTGCTCAAGCATGGTGTTTTTCATCCATTCGATCATGCCTTTCCAGTATTCCGTTCCAACCAGAACTACCGGAAATTGGGCGATCTTATTGGTTTGAACAAGCGTGAGCGATTCAAACAATTCGTCCATTGTGCCAAAGCCACCCGGCATGCCTATAAAGCCCTGGGAGTATTTTAAGAAGATCGTTTTGCGGACGAAGAAATAATCGAAGTTGATCGACTTATCGGTGTCGATATAATCATTATTGGTCTGCTCAAAAGGAAGGACGATGTTTAGGCCTACTGATTTCCCTTCGCCCCGGCGCGCGCCCTTGTTAGCGGCTTCCATAATACCCGGACCGCCCCCCGTAATAATGCCGTAACCCTCTTTCACAAGTTTAAAGGCAATTTCCTCCGCAAGCTGATAGTATTTGTTTTCAGGCTTGGTGCGTGCGCTACCAAAAATAGAAACACAGGGTCCGATGCGGCTCATCTTTTCAAAACCTTCCACAAACTCGCTCATGATCTTAAAAATCTGCCAGCTGTTTTGTGCTTTAATATCGTTCCAGTCCTTATTCGCAAATGCGTCCCTGATCCTTTCTTCTCCTTCTGATGTCATTTTAGGTTTATAGTTTATAGTTGATAGTTTAGAGTTAGACCAGACGGCTTACTGCTGCAGTCCCCCTTCTTTCATTCTCTCGGCATTCTCTGCAAATTGTAGTTTATCTATCATTTCCTGTATGTCTCCATTCATAAAATTTGTCAGGTCATAAAGCGTTACATTGATCCTGTGATCTGTAATACGGTTCTGCGGGTAATTATAGGTTCTGATCTTTGCGCTCCTGTCTCCGGTACTTACCATTGTTTTCCGGCGTTTGGTTACTTCTTCCAAACGTTTTTGGTACTCAATATCGTAGATTTTGGATCGCAGCATCTGCATGGCTTTTTCACGGTTTCCAAGCTGGTTGCGCTCTGTCTGGCAGGTTACTACAATGCCTGTTGGTTTGTGGGTCAGAATCACCTTACTTTCTACCTTGTTCACATTTTGTCCGCCGGCACCACCGCTCCGTGCCGTAGCCATGTCAATATCTGAATCTTTAATATCAACGTCGAGTTCTTCTGCCTCCGGTAACACAACGAGCGATGCCGCTGAAGTATGAACCCTTCCCTGCGCTTCCGTTGCGGGCACACGCTGCACACGGTGCACGCCACTTTCAAATTTCATGGTGCCATACGCGCCATTGCCTTTCACATTAAATACAATTTCCTTGAAGCCTCCCATGGTACCAGGACTCGAATCAACCACTTCCAGCTGGTAGCCCTTCTTTTCGCAGAAACGTGAATACATTTCAAAAAGATTGCCTGCAAAAATAGCTGCCTCATCTCCGCCGGTACCGCCCCTGAGTTCCATCACACAATTCTTGATGTCTTCCGGATCCTTTGGTATCAGAAGGAGACGGATCTCTTCAATCAGTTTTTCTTCCTTTTCACGATTCTCTTCCAGTTCCGCCTTTGCCATCTCAAGGAAATCTTTGTCTTTTTCTGTAGCTAAAACGTCTTTGGCTCCACTAATATTGGAAAGCACCTTTTTATATTCGTTGATATGCGTTACAATCTCCCCCAGTTCCTTATATTCAATATTTAATTTCTTAAATAATTTCATATCACTTATCACCTTCGGATCCGCCAGTTTCAACTCCACATCTTCGTAACGGCGTTTTATTTCTTCTAATTTTTCTAACATATTAATTTTAGGAACGTAAAGATAGGAAATTGCCCAAAACTTTTGGTCGTTTAGCTAAAAAAATACTGGTATTGGATTGCTAATGCAATAAATTACCCAAGGCTGCCTGCACGTTCCAATCAACCGGCCGAATCCTTAAGTTTTACAATAAAATTTCACCTACCTCCTTATTTTGTTTTTTGTCCCGTAATATGTAAAATTTCGTTGGTCTCATTCGTTAGTTGAAACTATGCACTTTAAGTGCAAGACTTCCAGTCCATAGTAGTTTAGTTAACATTACCACTTCACCAGAATATGCAGATAGAGTGGGAAATTTCAAAGCCTCTGCCGCGGAAAAACTGTGAGCCTTTTCATTACATTAACAAGACTGTTCGGCTTAAGGAAAAGATCGCCTGGCAAAAAATGCAGATGATCTTTTCTGCTTTTCACTAATTGTGATTCTTGTGAAATAATGTTTTACGCGCAGAATCCTACACGCGACACAATTTATTTTGATGACCTGAGGTGTTCTAAAACATAATTTTAAACAGGCTCTAAAATATAATTTAAAATAAATCATCCGTAGCCCACTAAACTTACTTTGATCTTCAATATTTGCCCCTGCATCGAAATTCCGGAAGTTGTTCCGCCAAATTATTATAAAATAACTATATTTGTTTATAACCCCCTTAACTGGAATTTATGAGAAGACTTTTACTTTTTTTAATAGTACTATTCTTTAACACACTAAAAGCCCAGGATTTTTTAGGATTGCAAAGCAGCAACTATGCTGGTGTAAATGGTGCCATAAGCAATCCCGCTAATATTGTAGATAATCGTTTTATAGTTGATATTGCTTTGGTAGGTTTAAATACTACTATAAATAATACTTACATGGGTGTTAAACGAAGCGCTCTTAAGTTTAATAATACAACCTGGAATGACCGAAATGCAAACTTTACGATACTGAATAATGGCAAACCAAAAGCCATTTTTATGTCTAACCGCATAGTGCTTCCGTCGTTTATGATTTCCCTGAACAGGAAAAACGCTATTGCTTTTAATTGGAGTGTACGCAATTATGTGAATGTAGATGGTATTTCCCAGGATCTTGCAGATCTTCTCTATAACGACCTAACACTTCCAAGGCTTCTGAACAAAAGACTTCAAAACAAAAATTTAAACATTCAACAAATGGCATGGGCCGAATATGGTTTGTCTTACGCCCGCGTTATAAAACTTGAGGGTCAGCATTTCTTAAAAGCCGGACTAACCGTAAAATTGCTACAGGGACTTGAAGCTGCTTACATCTACGTAAAAAAACTGGATTACCAGGTAAGTACTAAGGATACAGTGAGTTTTTTCAAGACTGAAGTAGCCTATGGTCATTCGGATAATTTAAATTTTACCGGGAACGATCCTGCAAAAATCTATAAATTTACGTCTTCGCCGGGGTTTGGCTTTGACTTTGGAGCCGTTTATGAATGGCGTCCTGACTTCAGCGATTACCAGTATGAAATGGATGGCGTTTCAGGCCTTTCCCGTCGCGATAAAAATAAATACCGTCTAAAGGCAAGTTTAGCCGTAAATGATATTGGCGGCATTCGTTTTAAGAAAGGCGGATTATCAAATGATTTTACTGCAGATGTAACACGTTTTAACGTTGGACTTTTTAACGGAGCAGATAATATTGATTCCATCGATGCGGTGGTAAAAGCGCACCCAAAGGAATTTCCTTCCAAGAATGGCAATAAAAACTTTACCATGATGCTGCCCACCTCTGTGAATGCGCAGTTGGATTATAACATCTGGAAACCATTTTATGTGAATCTCACCGCTAATCTTTGTAACTTTTTTAAGAAAAGAGAATCAAAAGTCAACGACTATACAACCATTAGCATTGCACCGCGCGTGGAAAACAAATGGTTTGGTTTGGGTGTGCCGGTATCGTATAATACTTTATCAGGAAGACGGGGAGAAATAGTAGCAGTTGGAGCTACTGCCCGCATAGGACCACTGGTTGTGGGTTCAAATAATATTTTTAATTATTTCAGTGGCGATATTTATGGTGCCAGCTTTTATTTTCTTTTAAAAGTTCCTATTCCTTACGGCATGAAAAAGGATAATGACCACGATGGTATCAGTAACAGGAAAGATAAATGCAAAAACGTTCCGGGTGTTTGGGAGTTTAAAGGTTGTCCCGATAAAGATGGTGACCATGTTCCGGATTCGGAAGACCGTTGTCCTGAAGTTGCAGGTTTAAAACAATTGTTGGGTTGTCCTGACAGAGATGGCGATGGTATTGCTGATAGCGAAGATATGTGTCCTGATTCTGCCGGAATAGCTGAATTTAAAGGGTGTCCGGATACAGACGGGGATAAGGTAATGGATAGATTAGACGAATGTCCATTCGATGCCGGTTTATCTGAATTTAATGGCTGCCCTGATAAAGACGTGGATGGCACTCCTGATAAGTTCGATCTGTGTCCCGAGCTATTTGGTCCGCGCCAGTTTAAAGGTTGTCCTGATAAAGATGCTGACGGGCTTATTGACAAAGATGACGCCTGCCCAGAACAAGCGGGACCTCTGGAAAATAAAGGTTGTCCATGGATGGATACGGATAAAGATGGTGTGTTGGATAAAGATGATAACTGTCCGCAGGTACCCGGAGTTGTGGAGCTGAAAGGTTGTCCTGTTCCTAAGCCGTCAGATCCTTCGCCGCAGGAAGTTCCTATGAAAGCTGCAGAAAAGAAAATTATTGAAAAAGCGTTTGCAACTCTTGAATTTGCTTCGGCGAAAGATATTATCAAGCCGAAATCATTGCCTGCTTTAAATGAGCTTGCGAAACTTATGGTTGCGCATTCGGCAGATTGGAAAATAAGACTTTCTGGTCACACCGATAACCAGGGGTTAGAAGACAAAAATATGCTACTCTCTGAAAAACGTACGCTTGCAGTAAAAAAATACCTCATGAAGAAAGGTGTGAAAGAAGATCAGATTCTGGCTGAGTGGTTTGGACAAACAAAGCCAATTGACGATAATGGAACACCCAAAGGCCGTCAGAAAAATCGCAGAGTAGAGATGAAAATTCTTTTAAAGGAATAGAGAAGAAAACCTTTAAGGCCTGCACGTTTTATTCGATGCAGGCTTTTAAGGGTTCTATATGTTTTTTTGAAAAAAAGACTAATTCTAGGGCTTTAATGTACCTTCAATGGAGTCATCGAGTGTTTTACCTACAACAGCACCAATAAGCATCTTAATGCCGGAAACAAGATTTCCATTTTTCGTGTCCCAATAATAACCGCTCGATGGTGTCACTTTGATTACTGAGATCCGGGGATCATTCTCGCCCTCAGTAAACCAGGTTTTTAAAATTGGCTTCCATAGTTTTTTAATAATGTTTTTGTCAAAAGAGATAGAGGCTTTGCCGTACAACTCAAGAAAATCTGAGTGTAGCGAACCCTGAAAATAGAGCTGAACCGATGGGTCATTCATAATTTCTTTGTTTTTATGGCTATCGGAAGCACTCAAAAACCAAAGTCCTCCTTCATCATCAACGTCCTGCACACTCATAGGTCTGGTTGGGTTCTGCCTGCTTGTTTCTCTCGTTGTACAAAAAAAGCAGGTTTCGTTTTTCTCAATTAATTCTTTAATTTTTTTTACGGCCTCATCACTTCTTAAATCTTTATGATTTTCTTCCGGCTGGTTTTTATTTATGCTGTCCATAGAATTAGTTTTTTATTTGTTTGCATTCATTC
The DNA here is from genome assembly GCA_043716685.1 of Sphingobacteriaceae bacterium. GTDB lineage: Bacteria > Bacteroidota > Bacteroidia > B-17B0 > Aurantibacillaceae > Aurantibacillus. Next base: position 7,121 of record JAYSYG010000034.1, read on the forward strand.
CTCTAAGCGCGTACCATTTTTAAAGAATGATTTTGTTTAAACTTTTAAATGTCCAAGAAATGAAATAAAAGAAAAGATTGAACAAAATTATGTATTTGGGGATTTTGCTGTGGAATTAGATTCTCAGGGTATATACCTATTGCTAATATCATGTCAAGCCTGTTTCGCCGCGTAACCCTGGAAGGGTTTTGGCGTTAACAGGGCCAAACGCTTCCAGGGTTGACCGACATTTTAGGCTTGGACATGACACTAGCAGGTAGTACTCTCTTTATAATTTTTTTAATCCTTTGCTGTTTTTGCAAGAAGCTCTTCAACCTTATCAATAAGTTCGACCATTTCAAAGGGTTTAGGTAAAATTGCATTTGCTCTCACAGAACTTGATTCTAAAACATCCTTATCCATACCTGTAACAAGAATAATTGGTGTTTCTTCGAGTTCCTCATGGTCACGAATGTATTCTACAATATCGAGTCCGCCCGTATATGGCAGCATAACATCCGAAATCACCAGGTCAATGGCGCCCGTGTCGAGTACAATCAGTGAACTCTTCAGGTCGCTTGTGGTTATTACCTGGTAACCTTCTTCTTTAAGTGACCTGGAGATCATATTGGAAATAAAATCCTCAT
>JAYSYG010000331.1:0-5143 GCA_043716685.1 Sphingobacteriaceae bacterium
AATTAAAGGCATTCGCCCAAAAAGAACTCAAACTTTTAAATGAAGTAAATGATCTGCGGGGGTTTCATCCACACGTAACCGTTGCGTTCAGGGATTTGAAAAAGCCGAAGTTTTATGAGTTGCAAGATGAGTTCTCGACAAAAAAAATAGAAGGTAGCTTTGAATACTCTGGTTTTAGTTTGTTGAAACTCGAAAAGAAATGGGAAGAAATTCATTCTTTTAAAAAAGATCTTTAATACTCCCTCAGTGAAACCAATGCCTCGATAAAAATAAAGTCTGGTTGGCGTAATTTAATTCTCAAGCGCAACACATTGGGTTAATTTAGCTTGACAATTAATCTAATTGAAAAATTTCCTACTCATACTTCTTCTTTTTCTTACTTCCAGAGTCGTCGCTCAGCAGGGAATGTACAGACATTTTCCACAGACAGCTTCGTATTTTTCGAATAATGGCTGTGAAGTAAAAAATCCTGTGAAAACTTCAGATGGAGGTTATGTTTTTGGTTATTTGTTTTGGATTTTGGGCTTTGAATTTCCGGGTGGCCCTACAGCATATTATACAATTAAGACTGATTCAAACTTTGTACCTCAATGGAAAAAGCCTGATTATTCTTCTGCAATAGCTTTGCCCACAGGGGGAATTATTTTGGTAACCAACAGCTCAGTAGAAAAGGTAACTGCGTCTGGCGTACAAGTATGGAGGAAGGAAATTTCAAGTTCTATTGTTATAAATGAAGGGGTAACATATTCTAACAAAATACGATTGGTGGGGAAAAAAGCTGGCCTCGCGTCCATTAATATATTTTGGGTTTACCGTACAAGTGAAGCTTATACTTGTCTTATGGATACTTCTTCTGGCGGGCTCATTTCACAATCTATTTACAGCCCGTCTTATTCAAACGGCTTCTCTGAGTTTTCAAAAATTGAACGAGACCAGCAAGGCAACTTTTTTGTTTACAGCTCACCAAATGATTTGAATTTACCAGTAAGCAATATGAACTTGGCTAAATTTGATAGTAGCTTTACTTTTTTGTGGGGTAAGACATTAAACTCTTCAAGCCAAAGTTTGTATTTAACAGATATCGACATTTTACCGAATGGAAGAATCTTTGGTACAGGACTAACAAATTATGGAGCGGGAGTTCTGTTAAAACTGGACTCCCAAGGCAATATTATTTCACAAAGCTCTTTTTCAGATAAATGGAAAATAACAGGGTTATGTAAGAAACAAAATGGAAATTACTTGGTTTCTATAACCAGTCAGGATTCGCTGTTTATGTTTGAAACCGACACGTCGATGAATATTTCCTGGAACAAGTTTTGTGCACGCGGTAGATCAATAGGCGCTTCCGTTATTGAAAACAATAAGATAATTACACCTTTATTCTATGGTTATGACCCTGTTTTAATCTCTAACGATCTCAACGGAAATAGCTGCACCAGTCTCGCATTACCATATTCGCAGTTTACTACGAGTCTAAGCCTTGTAAATTTTACTTTAAGCCCTCTAACCTATACAGCAACTGTAAGCTCCGGCACTATTAATTCAATTAGCACTCAAAGCTATGTTGATTCTTGCAAGTGCTCCCCTTTTATCTTGGTCAATCAAAACAACCTTTGTGTTGGAAATATCGGGACGATAAATATCTCCGGAACAGGAAATTTATCCTGGTATTCAACAGCGACAGGTAATTCTTTTATTCAGCCTGGTTCACAATTTATTTATTCATCAAACACACCAACCGTTAAAACAGTATATGCGCAGGATTCAGCTTGTGGCGCAAACCCAAACAGAACACAAATTAACATAACTGTTTATGCAATTCCATCGCTAACTTTCAGCCCGCTTAATCCCACAATCTGCACAGGTAGCCAGGTGTTCGTTTATGCTTTAGGAGCCAATAATTATACTTGGAGCGGTTTTTCAAATAATAGCTATGTTAAAAACCTGAATCCACCTTCTACCACTCATTACACGGTATCCGGTTCAGTGGCACCCGGCTGCTCTGATACCAAAACCATGAGCGTTTTTGTTGTGTCGCCGCCAACACTGGCGATTACTCCCGCAACTAATGTTTGTGTTGGTTCAACGGCAACTATCAGCGTGAGCGGAGCAAATACGTATACCTGGAATACCCTTGGCTCCAATAATTCATCGTTTACTGTATACGCCGCTTCTCCCGGACAAACCCTATTTAATGTTGTAGGTGCTATTGGATATTGTTACAGTTATATGCAAACCACCCTTTCTGTATCCGGCAATCCCACCCTTTCTCTTTTGGCGAGCCCCGCTTCCATTTGCCCCGGGCAATCATCTACACTTGCTGCCAGCGGTGCTAATACATACACCTGGAATACTTCTGCTCTTACAAACAGCATTCTTGTAACCCCCGCCTCTAACACAAACTACATTGTTTATGGTGCGAATGGAGTCTGCGTTAAGATTGACACTATTAATGTTACTGTTTATCCCAATCCAACTGTAATAGTATCCGTGAGCGCCCCGAATCTTTGTCTGGGTGAGAGCCTAAGCCTGCTTGCTACAGGCGCCCAGTTTTACAATTGGAGCAATGGATTAACGAGCAACCTAGTTACTCAAACGCCATCCGTTACCACAAATTATATCGTTACAGGAGCAAATGCATTTGGCTGTACAGATCAAAAAAACATTCTTGTAACCGTTCACCCTCTGCCTATAATAACACTTGTAAGTAGCAGCCCAACTCTTTGCGTTGGTCAATCATCTACATTAACAGCATCAGGAGCCAGTACTTATAGCTGGAATTCGATTGCGGGGAATTCGGGTAGTATTGTTTCCCCTCTTGTTAACTCAACATACACTGTTACAGTAACCGACACCTTTGGCTGCACAAATTCAGCGACCATAGCCCAATATGTTGATGAGTGCACAGGGCTAGGATCTCTTATACATGACGAAGATCTCATTGTGATTTCTCCAAACCCAACTCATGGACTTTTTTCGCTGCATGGAAGTTCCATAAATGAAAAAACACGCATTGAAATCTATAATTCGATAGGCCAGTTTCTTTGGTCACAAACAATTATTGAACAAAATTCTGTTTTCAGTATTGAAAATTTTACCTCCGGAATATATTATATAAAAGTTTCAGGGCTGGAAAGGCCACTAACGCTTAAAATGGTTAAACAATGAGCCTTGGCAGTGGTGGCTTCTATCTGTTTTGATATTTAAATCAATTCTAAATAAGCCTTAAGTCTCTAATGCACCCCGTTTTCAGACTTAATTTTTGTTTCTCACCCGCTTGCGTTCAAATCATTTCACTCAAAATTTGATTGTAACCTTTTTGCTTAATACATTTGCCTTGCATATTTCACGCAACATATAAGTCAAACGCATTATGAGTAAAAAATCAGGTTTTCTATATTCTTCTATTGGGAAAAAAGTTGTGATGGGCTTAACCGGCCTGTTCTTAATTTCTTTCCTTCTTATCCACTGTTTTCTTAATTCACTGATTTTTGTGAACGATGGCGGTGAATTGTTTAACGAAGGAGCTCATTTTATGGCTACCAACTGGCTCATAAGGGCTATGGAGCTGGTTTTATTCCTAGGTTTGATCCTCCATATTATTCAGGCACTGCTGCTTACACTTGAGAACAAAAAAGCCCGCCCTGTGAGCTACGCGAAATTTAACGGCGCGGCCAACTCTACCTGGTATAGCCGGTCAATGGGTCTTTTGGGTACTCTTTTATTAATATTTCTTATTATTCACCTGGCACATTTTTGGGTTAAATCGCGTTTTACCGGTCTTCCTATCGATGATAACACGGGGCATGATAATCTTTATATTGTGATGCAGGAAACGTTTAAATACTCGTGGGTGGTTATTGTATATTCTCTTTCTATGATCTCTTTGGCTTATCACTTAATGCACGGTTTTCAATCCGCTTTTCAAACGTTAGGCTTAAATCACAAAAAATATACGCCGTTAATTAAAACAACCGGAATGGTATTTTCAATTGTAATTCCATTGATTTTCGCTGCAATGCCTATTACCATGCATTTCGGCTTAATAAAATAGTCTGCAGAAACTGTAAATCGTAAATAACAAAATTGTAAATATTTCAATATGGCTTCATCACCAAAATTAAATGCAAAAATACCGGAGGGAACGATTGAGAACAAATGGACCAAATACCGTTCTACTGTTCATTTAGTGAATCCGTCCAACAAACGCAGTCTCGAAATTATTGTGGTTGGTTCTGGTTTAGCCGGCTCTTCAGCCGCTGCGTCTTTAGCCGAAATGGGGTACAAAGTAAAAGTATTTTGTTTTCAGGATTCTCCCCGTCGCGCTCACAGTATTGCTGCACAAGGGGGTGTTAACGCTGCAAAAAATTACCAGAACGATGGTGACAGTGTTTACCGTTTATTCTATGATACAATTAAAGGCGGTGATTACAGGGCCCGTGAAGCTAACGTACACCGTTTAGCCGAAGTGTCAACAAATATTATTGATCAATGTGTAGCACAGGGTGTGCCTTTTGCCCGCGAATATGGCGGAACATTAAGTAACCGTTCTTTTGGTGGAACACAGGTGCAACGTACCTTTTACGCCGCAGGACAAACAGGTCAGCAATTATTATTAGGAGCCTACAGCGCTTTGCAACGCCAGATTGGAATGGGCGCTGTTACCATGATGACGCGCCATGAAATGATGGAGGTGGTGAACATCGAGGGTAAATGCCGCGGTATTATTGCGCGCGATCTTGTTACCGGCAAACTGGAACGTCATTTTGGTCATGCTGTTTTATTATGTACCGGCGGTTATGGGAATGTGTTTTATTTATCTACCAATGCCATGGGCTGCAATGTAACTGCGGCATGGAAAGCACACAAAAAGGGAGCCTTTTTCGGTAATCCGTGTTATACACAAATTCACCCAACCTGCATTCCTGTTTCAGGAGACCATCAATCCAAGTTAACCTTAATGTCCGAATCTTTACGTAACGACGGCCGGATCTGGGTTCCTAAAAAGAAAGATGATACCCGAAAAGCTGTTGATATTCCTGAAGAAGAAAGAGATTATTATTTAGAAAGAAGGTATCCTGCCTTTGGTAACCTGGTACCGCGTGACGTTGCAAGTCGCGCGGCAAAAGAGCGTTGCGAT
>JAYSYG010000332.1:0-1600 GCA_043716685.1 Sphingobacteriaceae bacterium
AATGAAGACATTGTGATGATCCCTGCCTTTGGCGCGCCTTTGCCTTTGCTAAGCTTATTGGAAAGTAAAGGAATAAAAACGGAGGCCTATAATACAACCTGTCCTTTTGTAGAACGTGTCTGGAAAAAATCAGAGCAGATCGGTAAAACCAGTCATACGATTATTATACACGGTAAACACAGTCACGAAGAAACACGTTCTACTTTTTCAAGAAGCACTCTTGATAGCGAAGCTGTTGTAATAGTAAGGGATATAGACGATTCAAAAAGACTGCGCGACTATATTTTCGGAAAAAAGGATCAAAAACAATTTGAAGAAGAATTTAAAGGAAGGTTTACGCTCGGATTTAATATCGCTATCCATTTTGAAAAATTAGGAGTTATCAACCAGACGACTATGCTGGCAACGGAGACACAAGAAATTGCCGATTTTTTTAAGAAAGTAATGGAGCAAAAATTCGGCGAAGAAAATATAAGCCTCCATTATGCCGATACGCGCGATACGTTGTGTTACGCAACAAATGAGAACCAGGATGCTACGTACGGTTTATTGGAGACGGATGCTGATCTGGCGATAGTGGTAGGGGGTTACAATAGCAGCAATACTTCACATTTGGTGGAATTATGCGAGCGAAAATTTCCAACGTATTTTATTTCTTCGGCAAACGAGATCCTGGATAAAAAAACGATCCGGCATTACGACTATCCGAATAAAAAACTCCTGCAAAGCGAAAATTTTCTTCCGGATAAAACGCCACTAAAAATAATAATCACGAGTGGAGCTTCTTGTCCTGATTCGCTGCTCGAAAATATAATTCACAGGATAAACGGTTTTTTTCCTGGGCTTGCGCCAATAGAGGATGTATTAAAACACCTGGAGCCGGCATAAAAACTCATTAAACAATACAGAACCAACACATGCACATAAAATTACATAAACCGCTTATTTTTCTTGATATAGAAGCTACAGGTCTGAGTATTGGTTCGGATAGGATCGTTGAAATCTGCCTTTTAAAATTGAACCCGGACAACACAACTGAGACAAGAACAGATCGGATAAATCCATGTATTCCGATCCCGGATGTTGTTTCGAAGATTCATGGAATCTATGATAAGGACATTGCCAATTCTCCAACATTTAAAGAGTTAGCCCCGGCTTTATTAAAATTTATCGGGAACTCAGATTTTGCGGGATACAATTCTAACAAATATGATATTCCACTGCTTGCTGAAGAGTTTTTGAGAGCCGAAGTAGATTTTGATCTTGAGGGAAGAAAGTTAGTAGATGTTCAGAATATTTTTCACTTCATGGAACCAAGAAATTTAAGCGCGGCGTACAAATTTTATTGCAGTAAATCGCTGGAAAACGCACACAGCGCCGAGTCTGACGTGATTGCTACTTTCGAAATCTTTAAAGCTCAGCTTGAAAAGTATGAAGGAGTTGAATTAACTGATGAAAAAGGGAATAAGTATCAGCCTGTTGTAAACGATGTTTCGAAATTAAGTGATTTCAGTGCAAAAGCAAAAAATGTGGATCTCGCGGGAAGAATTGTGTACAATGAAAAAGGCCAGGAGGTTTTTAGCTTTGGCAAACACAAGGA
>JAYSYG010000333.1:0-5128 GCA_043716685.1 Sphingobacteriaceae bacterium
CAGACTGAAGGTTGCTGATTGTACCATAATAAATAGTTACGTGATTGTTCAACGGATTATTAGTATTGTGTACATAATGTATGAGGCCGTTTTCGTAAAAAGCTCCCAGGTTGCGGCAGTCGTTGGTTGCAAGAGATTGCGTGGCAATGGGTTGCCTTCCATCTTTGGGAAAAAAATAGGACTGATTTGAGACGAGCGCCTTGACGGTTACTGTGCCTGAGTTCGCACCAATGGTATCGGTAACGTTTACTAAAAAAACTGTATCGTTTTGCGAGGCAAGATTTCTGTTCGAAACAAAATGCATGTTTGGCGAATACAGATGACTTCCCCCTTTAACCGGGCAAAGGTTTCTTATAGATTTATTGTTGAACTTGATGTTAGAATATAAGTCTGAAGTAAGAGCAACGCCGTTGTAACCATCGGCTTTCTTAATCTGCCACACAAGAGTCTCATTAAAACCTGCCTGCCAGGTGCTGTCGTTATACAATAAGTTAACAGACAAAAACAGTTCTTTTTCTGTCATCGCTATCATGGGGTAGTCAGACCATAAGCCATAATTAAGGGGGTCACCAGGCAACGTATAAAGGTTCCAGTTGCCATTTGGATTATTGGTTTGCGTAAACCCAACTATTATTTTGCTGGTAGAATCGGTAAAGCCAACAAGGCAAACCAGAACAAATTTGTCAGAAGAAGGGTCGTACATCACTTTAGGATCAAACTCCTGGTGTTTGTTGTTTATCGGGGTTGTAAATGCAGCAAGCGATTTAACCGGGTAAGAAAAATTAGTAACAGAATTGCGGATGTAGATATTTGTATTTATTACTGAAACAATAAGCCCTGAGTCGGAAATTGCAAAATCGTTATCGTTGGGAGTACTTACGCCCCATGGATTTCCGAAAAAACTCTGGAGCTTGATCAGTGGAGGTAAAACGGATTGTGTAGCACTGGCACGGTAGACCGAATTGTAGTTATCAGGGTAATTGTATTTGACCATTTTTTTTGACCCTTGTTTCGGCATTTCCTTTATCATTAAAGAAGGGCTAAAATCATGGTTGATGGATTCAAAATTAACTGTAGCGCGTTTTGGATGAATAAAATGAGTTTTAGTTATTCCAGGTGTTGCCGGGCCACGGCCTTGTTTTGGGAATTCTGTTACAGTATTTTTTGGAGCCTTTATGGTGGAAGGTGCCTCCAGGCTAACCGAAGCTTCTTTTTTAATAACAAAACTTTTTTTAGCCGGATTGACCTGGGCTGTAAGAACAAGAGTACCGGCTGTAAAAAAAACTGTAAATAAAAACTTCATATTTTTTTAAGTTGTAAGGGTTACTATAAAGGCCTATTAAAATTATGAAAAAAAATCTGTTAACCCATATTTTTTAGCTTATTTAACGCGAATTGCTGTGGGTTCAATTTTTTACAGGAGCAATCCTTCCAGTCGATGAAATTAGTGTGGTATTTTTGGCGCGGATAAGTGTTTTTATGGTAATTTTTGATCATGGGCCTGCCGTATTCTTGGAGAAAGTATCTTAGGCCTCACATTTCTGCGGCCCTCAGTAAAGGTTGAAAAATTCCCAATGATGATAAATCTTCTTAGAAATATTAACCTGAAGAGAATCGCCTGATTTAACAGTAAAAATTTATTTATAAACCGCAATAAGCAAACGGCCAAGATCGTAATTTAATTCGTAGGGAGTATTTCTTCTAAAGGTTACAGCAACTCCGCTAATTGCAAAACCTGTTCTAATTGCAAATCCCGGATTTCCGGGAGCGTGTAAATCACCACCTGCGTTAAAATTATTTTTATTTGCCGGCATAACAAAAAAACGGGAAGGTTTGTTTTTTTTAAAGAGAATTTTTATGGAAGTAATATCACTTGAATTTGTAGAGATATACATAACCTTGTTTTTTATCACAGAAGCCTTTTGAAATTTTTTAGCAGCGAAAGTGATTTCATTTTTATCCATATAAAATATTCCTGTGTCACCGTTAAAGCGAGATTGATTAAAAACGACAACTGCATTTGAATCTTTCTTGAGAGAATTGGCTTTTAAAAAACGGTCTCCCGCAAAAAATAAACGCACTGTTAAATCTACTGAAACCTCATTTTCTGAATAAAAGGAAACAAAATAAGAATTGGCTCCCAGCTCTTTTGCCTTAATTTTAATGAGATCAAGCCAGCCAGCAACTGTAAGGTAATAGTCTTGTTTACCGCTTATAACAAGTGTTGCAACATAGTTCAGGCGGGTTGTATCGCGTAAGTCTTCTATGTAACGGAGAGGGCTCACCACATAGTCGTGTTTAAATCCGGACGGGTAAAGAACTTGTGTTTTCTGACTAAAAACGCCGTGACCTTTAAGAATCAATATGGACAAAAAGATGCAACCCCTCATTCTGAAAATAACTAATGCTTAAAATGCCTTACACCGGTCATTACCATGGCCATGCCATGTGCGTTACAATAATCAATGCTTTCTTTGTCTTTAATAGAACCACCCGGCTGAATCACCGCGCGAATACCTGCATCATGTGCAATCTCCACACAATCAGGAAAAGGAAAAAAAGCATCACTTGCCATAACTGCACCGTTTAGGTCGAAACCAAAACTAAGGGCTTTATTAATGGCTTGTTTTAAGGCGTCCACACGAGATGTTTGTCCCGTACCGCTCGCAAGCAATTGACCATTTTTTGCAAAAACAATGGTATTTGATTTTGTATGTTTTACGAGTTTGTTCGCAAACAAAAGATCTTTGATCTCGCTTTTGGATGGCGTTAAAGTTGTGGCCGGTTTAAGGTCTGCTTCTGTTTCGGTTTTCAGGTCTTTATCCTGTTCAATTACGCCGTTCAATAAAGTTCTGAAAGAATTTCTACTCAGCTCTAGTTTATTCTGAACAAGAATGATCCTGTTCGCTTTTGATTTTAATAGTGATAAAGCATCATCGTCGTATCCCGGAGCAATCACAACCTCACAAAATAATTTATTTACTTCTGTTGCAGTTGCCATGTCAATAGTTCTGTTGGCAATAAGGATGCCGCCGAAAGCGGAAACCGGGTCGCCGGCAAGCGCGTCTTTATATGCCTGAGAAATTGTATCCCGTGACGCTACACCGCAGGCATTGTTATGCTTTAGTATAGCGAAAGTCGGTTCAGTAAAATCTCCGATGAGGTTTACGGCCGCGTCTACATCCAATAAATTATTATAGGACAATTCTTTGCCATTTAATTTTGTAAAAAGGGCGTCAAGATCACCGTAAAAAGTTCCTTTCTGGTGAGGATTTTCTCCGTAACGCAATACCTGGCTCTTTTGAACACTTTGTTTAAATTCCGGAATGTTTTCTGTCTGGTTAAAGTAATTAAAAATAGCCGTGTCGTAATGTGAGGACGTCGCAAAAGCTTTGGCAGCAAAGCGTTTGCGGTCTGCCAGCTCTGATTTCCCATTTTTGCTTTCCAGCAAACTTAAAAGTTCGGCATATTCGTTACGCGATGAAACAATTACTACATCGTTAAAATTTTTAGCCGCTGCGCGGATTAGGGAAATGCCGCCTATATCGATCTTCTCAATCGTATCTTCTTCCGAAGCTCTGGCGGCAACAGTTTCTTCAAATGGATAAAGATCGACGATAACCAGATCAATGTCCGGAATATTGTGTTGTTGTTTTTCTTTTTTATCAGAAGCATTGTCCCTGCGGTTTAAAATGCCACCGAAAATAGCGGGGTGCAGGGTTTTAACACGTCCACCAAAGATCTCAGGATAAGTTGTCACCGAATCAACCGCAGTAACGGGAATGTTTAATTTTTCAATAAACGACAAAGTGCCGCCTGTGCTGTAAAGTTTTACGCCAAGACTATGTAATTTTTTAATGATGGGTTCCAGGTTGTCTTTATAATATACCGAAACCAGCGCGCTTTTGATCGTTTTTAAATTATCCATTTTTTATAATAAAGCGCAAAGATACTTTAAGAAGTTTAATACCTAAACATTGTTTAAAAAAGATTGAAATTTTGAGAATTTTTCAGGAGAGATTCTGGTCCAGCGCATTTGTTACTTCTGCCACATCAATGTTTTTCATGCAGATATTATTTCCGTGGCAGGGGGGCGTTAAATGAATATGCACACAGGGACTGCAATGCACTTTTTTATAAAAGGTGATCACGTTTTTTACCTGGCCATATTGCTGGGGTGAACAAGGGCCGAACAGAGATATGGTTTGTATATTCAAGGCAAAGGCAATGTGCATGGGCCCGGTATCGTTTGTGATCATTAGCCGGGCGCCCGCTATTAAAAGAATAAGCTCCGTCATCGAGAGCTTTGCGGCTGAATTTACAAGATTGGCGTGGATGGGCAGTGCGTAAAGAATTTCTTTTACATACTCCGCTTCAAGCGTATTCCCGATCAAAACGAGTTTATAGGCAGGGAATTTTTTTAACATGTAATTTAGGGTCCGGATATAAGACTCCTTTGGCCAGCGCCTTTCCAGCCTAAGATCTGAAGCGTTCGGGTTTATGACAATGTATTTTTCATTTTCTGAAATCCCAAGCTTTTGCAGAACCTGTCCTTTATCTGAAGGGTTAGAAACGTCAATTTTTAAACCGGAGATTATCTCTTCGCATTTAACAAGGTGGGCAAACTGCAAATACGTTTCAGAAATAGGCATGTCTGCTGTAAAAGGAACGAGGTAATTGTAAATGCCCCTCCTGTATGTTTTGTTTTCTTTAAAAAAGCCAAGGCGGTTTGTTGCCTTACTCAAAGTCGTCATAATGCCGCTGTAATTCGAATAAAATTCAAGATCGATATACAGGTCAGGCTTGATTCGCCACATGGTGCGGATCAACCTAAAGGAACTAGTCAATACGCTTAACAGATTTTTATCAGAGATGAAAACGGCATCATCAATTTCGTTGATGTGCTTAAGTAAGGTTCTGTTAGTTTCTGCCGAAACAAATACGATCTTAGCACCTGGAAATTTTTTGCGCAGGGTTTGGATCATAGGTGTTGCCTGTATTATGCTGCCCAGCCCGGCATATTTTGCAATTACAATTGTATTAAAATTTTTAGTGAGGCTGTGATCAATCCGCAAGATCAGGCCGAGTAAACGGGCAGAAATATTAACCAGGTAAGCTAAAAAAGTCC
>JAYSYG010000334.1:0-1596 GCA_043716685.1 Sphingobacteriaceae bacterium
ATCCAAACGGCAGTGGAATATTTAAACCACAATTTGAGCGGGAAACTCTCCGATAAAAACTACCTCGATTATTTAACCATTAATTATCTGCTGGATAAGGAAAAAACAAACCTCTTTTTAAATTCTAAACTTGAGCAGATCTCTCTTTACAAAAATATAATCAAATCTGGTCAGATCCTCGTAAAGCAGGCCGAGCCATTAACAAACAACAAGCGTTACCTTATTAACCGGTATTTTAATGCACAAAACCAGAATGCAACTTTTTCCTTGTTAAAATTTATGGCCAAATGGGGACTTACCTATATACTCTCCATGGTACTCTTGGTTTTCCTTGCCTTTTTCAGGAAACCCATTTTCGGACAGAACAAACAGGTGGCCTTTTTATTTTTACTCATGCTCTGTTCGGTGTTTGCCACCTTCTTTTTTAACCGCTATGGCCTGATGGTATTTGCACTGCCTTTTGCCCTGGTACCAATTCTGATAAGGGTTTTCTTTGACGGGCGTACGGCCTTGTTCACGTATTTGATGATACTGCTGATGTGCAGTTTTTTTATGCCAGACCGTTTGGAATTTATTCTGTTACAATTGATCCCTGGTATAGGAACCTTATTCGTGGTAGCCGAAATGCGCCGCCGCCAGCAGATCCTGAACGCGGCCGTACTGGTGTTCATATTTTACGTACTTATTTTTGTTACTTATCAGATGAGTTTTGGTACAAATGAAACTGTAACGAAGCTGAGCTCCTACGTTCCTTTCGCTATCAGTTCCATGCTCGTGTTATTGGCTTACCCGCTTATTTATCTTACCGAAAAATTCTTCGGGTTTATTTCAGATTTTAAACTACTTGAGCTAAGCGATCTTAATCATCCTTTGTTGCGCAAGCTTTCGAAGGAAGTGCCTGGAACCTTTCAACACAGTCTGCAGGTTGCCAATCTTGCCGAAGAAGCCATCTATTACATTGGCGGAAATTCACTTCTTGTAAGAACAGGAGCTATGTACCACGATATTGGCAAGCTGGAAAATCCTTATTTTTTTACAGAGAACCAACCGGATGGTTTCAGTCCACACCAGGAGATAGATCCGATTGAAAGTGCCAGGATCATTATTAATCACGTAATTATTGGTGTGGAGCTGGCAAAAAAATACAAGCTGCCCGAACAGATCATTGATTTTATACGCACCCATCATGGAACCACCTCTGTAAGGTATTTCCTCAACCTTTTTCGTAAACAGGGTCATGATTCTAAAATTGCGGAAAGCCAGTTCCGTTATCCGGGTCCGATTCCCTTTAGTAAAGAAACAGCTGTATTAATGATAGCCGATGGGGTAGAAGCCGCCTCCAGAAGTTTAAAGACCCATGATGCACTTGCGATCAATGACCTGGTGGATAATATTATCGACTACAAGATCGCCAATAACCAGTTTATTAATTCGGATATTACGTTTAAGGACATCACCGCGATAAAAAAAATATTTAAGAAACGTTTAATGAACATCTACCACGCCCGGATTGAATACCCTTCGTGACAGGCACTGGTGAGGTTTTTTTTAGATAAGTACCACTAAAAACAATATATTTGTATATAACTATGCGCT
>JAYSYG010000335.1:0-5122 GCA_043716685.1 Sphingobacteriaceae bacterium
GAATGAGAAGTAAACGGTTTTTGTTCGGCATAGTTGCCGATGGGTTGTTTGTCAGGTTTAATTTCCTTAAACGCGGAGTCCTGAATATACCATAAAGGATTATTGGCGCCGGACCATTGCAATTCATTCGTCACTGTGTTTAAGCGACATAAGCTGATATCCATTCCGTCTTTTACCTGTTGATCACTTTTTCCAAAAGTCTCTATTACGAGTTCGCGGGTTTTATCCAGTATTTTCCCCGTATCGTTTAAATTAAATTCAAGAAGGCTCCTGTTTAATGCGTTGCAGCAAACAACTGAAACCATTGCGCCCGGAACGCCATGTCCTGTGCAATCAGCAGCGGCCATAAAAATGTACTTACCATCCGTGCTTTTTTCCATCCAGTAAAAATCACCGGCCACAATGTCTTTGGGTTTGTAAAGTATAAAGCTGTCTGGAAGCTCTTTGTGCCAGTAAGGGGCCGGTGGTAAAATAGCTTCCTGGATCCGTTTGGCATACGTTATGCTATCAATGATTTCTTTTTGTTTTTCCTGCACCAGCTTTTTTTGCTCAATGAGCAATTTCTGGAATAGGATATTATCTCTTTTAAAAAACAGGAAGAAGACAACGGTCACAAAAAATAAGGTAGCAAGATTAAAAAGGCCAATCATCTCCTGGGCATGTTTCATGTCCTCGGGAAAGACGATCATCGAAGGCCTGTCTTTCATATAAAGATAGACAACAAAAAAAGCCACCGTAGCAGCAGAAATGTAAAATTTCAAAAAGTACATGCCATCAAAAAGCACAATGGCGATCATGCACATGACAAGGAGGAAAAACGGAAGGTTGGATTGGAGGCCATAATATACAGTGCCTATGGAAAAGTACACAACGCCATATAGACAGGAAATGTAAAAGGAAAGGGAGTGCAATCTTTTTTTATGCAGCACAAAATTGAAAACCGAAATCAACATGAACAAGGAGTCGAGGAGTGCTATTCCCCAAACAGAATAATAAAATGCAAGTGGTACGTAACCGGACATGATCAGGATAGTGATCAGCGAAATCAGGTTGCTGATCCTGATCTTACGGTTAAGGCTGTCATCGTTGAGAGGACTGACGCCAATGTTGAGTAGGTTTTTCATAGTGCAATAAAAAACCCTGCCATTCAGCAGGGTTTAAATTTTAGTTTGATTTATTACATATTCCTTCTGTACTGCCCACCTACTTCAAATAAAGCATTGGTAATTTGTCCAAGCGAACAGTATTTTACTGCTTCCATCAAGCCTTCAAAAAGATTTTCATTCTGAATGGCTTTGTGCTGGAGCGTTTTGAGAATGGCAGCGCTTTTGTCTTTATGGGTTTCCCATAAATTATTACGGGTATTAATCTGGTCTTCTTTTTCTTCGGTAGTAGAGCGAATCACCTCACGTGGTAAAACAGTTGGACTGCCCTTTGAACTTAAAAATGTATTTACTCCAATAAGCGGATATTCTCCATTATGTTTCAAGGTTTCGTAATACAAACTTTCTTCCTGGATCTTGCTGCGCTGGTACATAGTTTCCATTGCACCAAGAACACCGCCACGTTCCGTAATACGATCAAATTCGGTTAGTACCGCTTCTTCAACAAGATCGGTTAATTCTTCAATAATGAATGCTCCCTGTAAGGGATTTTCATTTTTAGCAAGGCCCAACTCCCGGTTAATGATTAATTGTATAGCCATTGCTCTTCTTACCGATTCTTCTGTAGGGGTAGTGATGGCTTCATCATAAGCATTGGTATGTAATGAATTACAGTTGTCATAGATCGCGTACAGCGCTTGTAAGGTTGTACGGATGTCGTTAAAATCAATTTCCTGTGCATGTAAAGACCTTCCTGAAGTCTGGATGTGATACTTCAACATCTGGCTTCTTTCGTTGGCGCCGTATTTTTGTTTCATGGCCTTAGCCCATATACGACGGGATACACGGCCGATCACACTGTATTCCGGATCAATGCCATTGCTGAAGAAGAACGATAAATTGGGAGCGAAGTCGTTAATGTTCATACCACGGCTTAAGTAATACTCCACAAAGGTAAAGCCATTCGATAAAGTAAAGGCAAGCTGTGAAATAGGATTGGCACCTGCTTCGGCAATGTGATAACCGCTTATAGAAACTGAATAAAAATTACGGACGTTCTTATCAATAAAAAATTGCTGAACGTCGCCCATAACACGCAGGCTAAATTCTGTACTAAAAATACAGGTGTTTTGTGCCTGGTCTTCTTTTAAAATATCTGCCTGAACCGTTCCGCGTACCTGTGCCAAAGTAAACGTCTTAATTTTTTCGTAAACATCTTTCGGCAAGACCATGTCACCAGTAACGCCCAATAACATTAATCCCAGGCCATTATTTCCTTCCGGTAATTCATCCAGGTTGTATTTCGGACGTTTAGTGCCGTTTGCTTTATATATGTCGCTGATCTTTTTCTCAATTTCTTTTTCAAGTTTATTTTCTTTTATGTACAATTCGCATTGCTGATCGATGGCGGCATTCATAAAAAAGGCGGCGATGGTAGCAGCCGGCCCGTTGATGGTCATGGATACCGATGTTTTAGGATCTGCTAAATTAAATCCGCTGTATAATTTTTTGGCATCGTCCAGACAACAAACACTAACACCGCTGTTTCCAACTTTACCATAAATATCAGGACGGTGATCGGGATCATTTCCATAAAGTGTTACACTGTCAAACGCAGTACTCAAACGCGCGGCAGGCAATCCTTTACTTACATAATGAAAACGTTTATTGGTGCGTTCCGGTCCGCCTTCTCCGGCAAACATACGGGTTGGATCTTCACCTTCTCGTTTAAAAGGGTAAATTCCGGAAGTGTAGGGAAATTCTCCGGGGAAATTTTCACGCAGGCTCCATTTTAGAATATCTCCCCAGCCTGAATATTTAGGAACAGATACTTTCGGAATTTGTGAATGCGATAAACTTTCGTAATGCGTTTTAATTTTTATTTCCTTATCGCGCACTTTAAAAACGTAATACTCGTCTATATACCTTTTTTTCTTTTCGTCAAAGGTGTCAAGTGTTTTTAAATTGCGGGGGTCAAGGTCGAGGCGGATAATTTCAGATTGTTCTTCAAGACTTTTTATAACGCGGTCTTTGTCTTCCATTTTAGAACCCTTTAGAGTTGCAATTGTATTACGGATGCTCTGAAGCTGAATGGCGATCACACTTTGATCCTCAACCCATTTATCGTAAGTGCGCGAAGCTTCTGAAATTTCACTTAAGTAACGCGTACGGTTTGGCGGAATGATATAGATCTTCTCGCTCATCTCATCCGTTACTTTAAACGTAGATTTTAAATTGGTTCCGGTTTTTTCAACCAGTTTATCCATTAAAGCTTTGTAAAGTGTGTTTGTTCCCGGATCATTAAATTGGGAGGCGATGGTTCCGTAGACAGGAAGGTCTTCATCTTTTGCTTCCCACAAATTATGGTTGCGTTTGTATTGTTTTTTTACATCACGCAATGCATCCAATGCACCACGTTTATCAAATTTATTTATCGCAACAATGTCGGCAAATTCCAGCATGTCAATTTTTTCAAGTTGAGAGGCTGCGCCAAATTCAGGAGTCATAATGTAAAGACTCATGTTGCTATGTTCAATAATTTCAGTGTCGCTTTGTCCGATTCCAGCGGTTTCAATGATCACAAGGTCAAACCCTGAAACTTTTAAAATATCAATGGCATCCTGCACGTATTTCGATAAAGCTAAATTACTCTGGCGTGTAGCCAGGGAACGCATGTAAACTCTCTCATTCTTGATAGAGTTCATACGGATCCTGTCGCCTAAAAGTGCTCCTCCGGTTTTTCGCTTACTTGGATCTACTGAAACGATCCCAATTTTTTTATCAGGAAAATCCAACAAAAAGCGACGCACCAATTCGTCCACTAAAGAAGATTTACCCGCACCACCCGTGCCGGTAATACCAATCACCGGTGTTTTAGAGTCTTTCGCTTCTTTGCGGATAGGATCTAAAACTGCTTTACTTTCCTCATTAAAATTTTCGGCTGCCGAAATTAATCTCGCTATGGATTTGTGATCTTTTAATTTAAGGTATTTTACTTCACCGTTTAAATTTGCGCCTGTAGCGTAATCACTTTGTTTCAGCACATCGTTGATCATACCTTGCAGGCCAAGAGAACGGCCGTCATCGGGATGGTAAATACGGGTAATGCCATACTTCTGAAGCTCCTCGATCTCGGAAGGTAAAATAGTTCCACCTCCGCCACCGAAAATTTTAATATGGCTGCATCCTCGTTCTTTTAAAAGATCGTACATGTATTTAAAATACTCGTTGTGTCCACCCTGGTAGCTTGTAATGGCTATAGCGTTAGTGTCTTCCTGTATGGCGCAATCCACAATTTCCTGCACACTGCGGTCATGACCAAGATGTATGATCTCGGCTCCTGTGCTTTGCATCACGCGGCGCATAATATTTATGGCAGCATCGTGACCATCAAATAAAGCAGCGGCAGTTACAATACGGATTTTGTGTTTTGTTTGATACGGTTTCGTTTCTATCATCATCAGTCTTTTGGAGGGATAAATTTAGCAGATTTAAGCCAATTTTTTCAATTTTCGGACAAAAGAAGCGCATATAGCCCAGAATCAGGAAAAGCGTGGCAAATTAAGCCGTAATGAAGATTTAGAGGGTCTGGATATTAACTGAAAAATAATTATTGGAGAGTAGCGGCCTTTTTATTTGAATAATCCCGCCAGTAAAAAATACCAACGAATAAAAAGCCAATACCGAAAGGGATAGTGGCAAAATATTTATATTCGTTGTCGTTAAAAAATTCCATCATCATCCAAAAGCTGTTGGCGGTGATCCAAAACAGGATAGCAGCATTCAGGTAAACGTCTTTTGTTCCAACAGTTTTGTAAATAATATATGCAGCCAAAAGTATGGTAGGGACCATCATAATAGCACCTAACCATTTCAGTTCCAGCATCCAGCAGGTGTCTTTGATAAGCCAGAAAACAATGTGCATGCTTTCGTATTTGCGTATTTTGTCTAGAAGATCCATATATTTTGAATCAAAATTAAACTTTTACTTTATTTTTACGTCTAACAAGTAAGATTTT